>DASQHW010000317.1:0-5944 GCA_035631895.1 Acidimicrobiia bacterium
ACGATCGAGGCCCGGAGCTCGGGATCGAGCACACCGGCGAGGGCGTGCAGGATGTCGTCGGGCGAGGGCGGAGCTGCGGTGTTCACGGGCAATAAAACCAGGCTAGACCTTGAAAATATGCCGGATCGGCAGGTACCGTCAAGGCAATGGACCTGCTCGCCGTCTTGAAGGCCCTCGGCGACGAGACCCGGTATTCCATGTACGAGGAGCTCTCGGGCTCCACGCGAGGACTGACCGCGGCCGAGCTGGCAGACCGCCTCGGGCTCCACGCCAACACGGTCCGGCTCCATCTCGAGCGGCTCCGGGAGGCCAATCTGGTCACCGTCGAGCCCGTGCACCGCGGCAATGTCGGGCGGCCGCAGCACGTGTACTCCCTCGCCGCGGGCGCCCCCGGGCTCGGGTTCGATCCCCCGAGCCACACGCTCCTCTCGGTCCTGCTCGCCACCCTCGCCGAGCGGGTCGGCGCCGACGGCATGGAGGCAGTTGCCGCCGGCCGTTCATGGGGCGTCGAAACCGGGAAGCGCACACGATCGAAGTCATGTGTCAAAGCACTGGCCGGCGAGCTCGAGCGGCTGGGCTTCGATCCCGTGACCTCGACGCGGGGAAATGAGATCGCGTTCTCACGGTGTCCCTTCCGGGAGCTTGCCGAGGCCTTTCCCGAGCTCGTGTGCAACCTGCACCGCGGCATCTGTGAGGGTGTGGTCGAGTCGGTCGGCGGGGGAAGAGTCGAGGAGTTCGCGACGTTGTACGACCGAGACCCGTGCCGAGTGACCGTCGCGGTCGAACTATCCTGATGCTCTCTCTCATGCACGTGGAGGCCACCCGATGATCGCACTCACAGACACCGCCACGACAAAGGTGAAGGAGCTCATGGACGCCGAGGGCGCCCCCGAGCTCTATTTGCGCGTCGCAGTGCGGCCCGGCGGCTGCTCGGGACTCTCCTACGAGATGTTCTTCGACACCGAGAAGGCCGCCGACGACGTCACCGAGACCTACGGCGACATCATGGTCGTCGTGGACCCTGCCAGCGCGCAGTACCTCGCCGGGGCCTCGCTCGACTACAAGGACGGCCTGCAGGACGCCGGCTTCACGATCAACAACCCGAACGCGCAGCGCACGTGCGGGTGCGGCCAGTCCTTCTCGTAGCCCGGCCGTCTCGCCCGCATCTCGTTCGTCCGTACGCGTTCGTCACACCGGGGTCAGCAGGCCCGGCTTCTTGAGCGGCAAGACCGTGGCCTCGCGCCGCGGCCGTCGCACACATTGCGGCGTTGCCCAAGCCAGCGCGAGCAGGAGCCACAGCGTCTGTGGGTATGCGGCGTGGAGGAAGAGACTCGCGACGAGATATCCCACGAGCGCGTTGCGTATCGCGGCGACGAGTCGAGCGTTCTCGGCCTGACCGATCGCGAGGAGATCCTGTCGGGAACGGCGGAGCGCGGCGAACGCGCCGACGACGATCGACCCGAATGCGATCACCCCGATGAGCCCGGTCTCACTCGCGACCTGCGTGACGAGGCTGTGCGGTGCGAGCGGTTGTCCACTGCGGTAGAGACCGACGCTCGCGGCATAGTCCAGATACCGCGACTGGAAGTTGCCGGCCCCCACGCCGCCGAGCGGATGGTCGGCGAACATGCGCAATCCGACGATGACCGCGCTCTCACGTCCGCGTAGCGCGTCGTCGGATGTGGTTCCCGGCCGGCTCCCGAGTCCCGGCACCACGCTCTGCACCTGCGAGATCCGCTCGCGGTACGCGCTCGGAAGCACGAGCGAGCCGACGAGGAGCGCACCGACGCCGCACACGACGATGAGCGTGCGGGCACGCGGCGTCGGGGTGGTCCACAGCCAGATGACGAGGACGACGATCAGGGCGATGAGCGCGCCCCGGGAGTACGTGAGCAGCACAGTGGCGCCGCAGAGACCGACCACGACCGTCGCCAGTGCCCGCCGGCCGAACGACCGCGCCGCGGCCAGGCGTTGCAAGCCGAACGCGACCGGCAGGAGCATCAGCTGACCGAAGAAGTTCGGGTCACCGAACGGGCCTCCGATCCGGTACGCATTGGTCGTGCCGACGATGTTCTCGATTTGCGCGACGGCGAAGCCGCCGTACGTGCGGTGGTATCCGGCCGAGACGACCTGGTGGAGGGACAGGAGCGCCAGGAAGACCCCGCCGGCCATGATCGCGCCGGTCGCGAATCGAAGGGCGCGGGTGTCCTGCAACGTGGCGACGAACCCGACGGCGATCACGATGACCAAGGCAAGCTTCTGCACGGCGCTCGCGGTCGCCTGGGGGTCGCTCGCCCAGAGGTACGAGAGCGCGAGCACCGCGAGGTACGTGACTCCGGCCAGTCCGAAGCCGAGCGCGCGGCGATTCCGGCCGCCGTCGAGGCGCCGCCATCGCGCCGACGCGACGGCGCCGAGGACGCCGGCGAGCACCATCGGAGCGATGCTGTCGCTGTGCAGCAGCACGGCCGGGACGCGCGTGAACACGAGGGCGGCGATCAACGCGGCGGCGACGGCCGCGTCGAGGAAGGCGACCGCCAGCACGAACGCCGCGAGGATCGCGCCCGGCACGACGAGCGCGCTCACTGACCGCTGCCGGACTGGCTCACATTCGACGGGGCGGGCGCAGGTTCGAGACGGGCGCGTCCGCGCGCTCGCCGGTTGGCGTCGATCGCGAGCCCGACCAGGTACGCGGCCAGTGCGCCGCTGAAGGCGCCGAGGCCGATCCCGGCGGCGAGGTGCCGCGGTACCTCGGTAGTGGTGGTGGGCCGGCGGAGCGGAGTGACGGAGTAGAGAGGATACGCATTGCCGAAGGTGGTCGTCGAGGCGTCGAGCAGCGAGGTTGCGTAACCCCGAACCTGGTTCGCGTCGACACCGTCGACCGTCGCTTCGACGACGTTCGAATCCGTGACGACCACCGCCTTGACGGTCAGGCCGTCCTGGGAGACGCGTCGATCGGACGCGGCCATGTCCTTCACCGCCGGGCTCATGACGATCTGCGCGAACGTGCTCGGGATCGAGCGCCGGTCGAGCGCATCGATGAGGTTGCCGTAGGTGCCGGTGTCCTTCGTATTGGGCGCGAGCGCGATCGAGAACTTCGCCTCGTTGCGCGCCTTCGGAACGGCGAGCGCGAGGAACCCGATCGCGGCGCCGAGGGCTGCGGCGCCGGCGATCAACCACATGAACCTACGGAAGATTCGTAGGTAGTCGGAAAAGATCATCCCTGTGCCCTCTGCTCGCGAATGAGAGAAGGGTTCTTGCGACCCCCGGCGACAATATTGTCGCCGTGTGTCGCAAATTCCCTCACGTTCTACCGCATCTCATGACGCCAAGTGCCGTGCCAGGGTGCGCGCCGTGAATTTGGCGCCGGCCACGAACCTCGTGAGCGGCCCGAAACTCGTCGCGGACGCAGCCCCGACGAAATACAGCCCGTCAACAGACGATTCGAAGGCTCGCGACAGCGCCGGTCCGGGGCCGGCCGTGCGCACCGCGCGGCGCACCTCCTCTTCGACGAAGGTCAAGCGGTCGAGGTCGACCCGGTAACCCGTCGCGGCGATGACATGTGACGTCGTGACCGTCTCGGTGCCGCTCGTCGTCCGCAACGCGAGCTCCACCTCACCGTTGCACGCGGCAGCCTTGTCGACCGACCGGCCCAGCATGATGTCGACGTCGCTGAGGCGCGTCCGCAGCCACCATGCGCCCATCGGTCCGAAATTCGTCGCGACCAGATGGGCGCGGTTGGTCTCCGGGAGCCGGTGGAACAACATCGGCGCGTACTCGAAGGCCAGGCAGCGCCAGCCGGCGCACAAACGGCCGTCGAGATATCGCACTCGCTTGAGCGGACCCCACCGGTTCGGGACCGGATCGCCCGTCCACGTCAACTCGTGACAGCGGGCAATCACGCGCACGTGCGCGCCTTGCTCGTGGAGCAGTGCCGCGGTCTCGAGCGCAGATTGACCCGCGCCCAGGACGACGACGTCGCGATGTGCGAACTCCCTCGGCCGCAGCACCTCGGACGAGTGCGACACCGTGCCCGGCGGCAGTTCTTCGAGCTCGGCCGGTACGTGTGCGAAGTGCGTGAGGCCCGCCGCGACGACGACGCGGCGGGCTCGAACGGTTTCTCCCGTGTCGAGCTCGAGCGAGAATGCATCGGCCGCTCGAGACAGATGCCGTACGGTGACCTCCTCGACCGGGACCTTCGTACCGTCCACGAACCATCGGGCGTAATCGAGGTACGCGTCGAGCGGCACCGGCTCGTGCAGCTCCTCCGGAGGGCGGCCGCTTGCCGCCCAGTAGCGCGCCAGCGTGAAATTGCCGTTGGGATCGCTCAGGTCGGACCCGAACCCGGGGGAGCGAAGCAGCATTCCCTCGGGCATGCGGCAACGCCAGGTGTGCATCTGAGAACCGAAGATCCGGTGCCGCACCCCGCGTGCGGCAAGGTGCGCGGAGACGGAGAGGCCGTACGGTCCCGCTCCGATGATCGCGACATCGTGGTGAGGCTTCATCGATTGCCGATCCTCCATGGCAGTCGTTTTGCAACGGTCCTTCTCGTGGAACGCACCGCGCCCCACGTTGCGATCGCGGCCGGTCGCAGGTCATCGGGTGCGACGTAGTCGTATGCCGACGCGCGAGCGAAGTCGCGAGTGAACGCCCACAACACGCGTGCGACCGGCTCGGCGTCGGGCCGGCCCTGGCTCCGCACGCTGTCGATCACCCACCGGATGTCGCCCGCGAGCCACCGCATCCTGACGCCCCTGCGGTACCCGCTCGACCGGTCGAGCCGTTGACCCGTAGCCCAGTCGTGGAGCAGCAGCGGAAAGTTCACGCCGGCACGCACCGCGATCCCGACCGACGCGGAGAGCCTCGGGTTGATCTCCATCAGTACCGGTATGCCTGCGGCGTCGCGCCGGAACTCGACCTCGGCGTAGCCCTCGAGATCGAGTGCCGCGACGAGACGACGTGCAGCATCCGCGGCGTCCGCGGGGAGGTCGATGCTTTCGCGCGCCACGGAGTTGCCGCCCAGGATCGGCACCATGCGGCGCGCGACCTGCGCGAATTCGCCCCAGAACCGGCCATTGGCGTAGACGAAGCTGACCGCCTCGCGCGCGCCCGGGATCCACTCCTGGAACAGCACGTCCGAACCGACACCGCGCAACGCGGCGACTGCTGCCCGGGCTTCGTCGAGGCTGACGACCGCGGCGGGGCTCAGCCGTTGCGGGTCGCCGTCGTTCGTGACCCAGGAACGCGTCGGCTTGGCTACCGCGGGCAAGCCGATCTCCGTGATCGCGGCCGCGACGTCGGCTTCCTGGTTGACGTGTACACACCGGGGGACGCGTATGCCCAGTTCGGCGGCGACGCCGAGGGTCTTGTTCTTGTCATTCGCCGCATCGAGTGCCGCAGGTGCCGCGAGCGCGACGGCGCACCACCGTTCGAGCTCGCCACGCCGCGCGCTGATCGCGTCGATCGTGCCGTCGTGCAGCGGGATGATCGTGCGCACCGAGCGCTCGTGCACGAGTGCGAGAACGGCATCGACCATACGATGCGGTTGGGTTTCGCGGTCCGGGACGACCGCCCACGCTCCACACATGCGCGACCCGAACGCGGGCACCGGCTTCGTCGACTCGCATTCGATCGCCCCGACGACATGACCGGCCCGTCCGAGCTGCTGGAGCGCGAGGAGACCCTGCCGGAGGGAGATGTCGAGCACGGCAACATCCAGGGCCTGTTCGCGCCGCTCGGTCGCGGCGCGTCCGCGCTGCCATCTCGGCGACGCCGTCGTGGCCGTCCCGGATGATCCTTCGAGCACGAGGCCCGCCCGCGGGCTCACGTGCGTCTCGGCTTCCAGGTGCGCGCGAGCCCTTCGAGCAACCCACGCAGACCCGTCGCAGGCGAGATCACGACGCGCCGCAGCTCGAAGGGTGGCGTGGTACGCCGGTTCAGCCCGGGG
>DASQHW010000318.1:0-4280 GCA_035631895.1 Acidimicrobiia bacterium
TGCGTTCCGCGATCAGCTTCCGCAGTGGAAGTCGACCACGCCGGGGTAGTTCTCGACGCAAGTCGATGTCGCCGAGAACACCGGGGTCGTGCCATTCGACTGCCGGATGACGAACGAAGCCGACGTCGAGCGTGTCCCCACGCCGACCGGCAGGTCCTGCAACGCCCGGATCTGGGCGGTGCTGGGCATGCCGGTGCCGGTCAGGAGCAGGCCCTGGCTCGCGGAGACTGCGTTGAACCGGAAGTCCGCACCCACACCAACCGCGCTCGGCGACGCGCACATGGCGAGTGCCGTCGGCAACAGCGGGAAGGTGATGTCGTAATGCGGCGCACTGGCCGTCTCACCCGACGTGCTGGCCGGGATCGGCTGCACGAACGCCGCGAAGCTGAGCCCGGCGGCGGTCGGGAAGAGCAGCTCGGCGATCACGGGAGCCTTGGGCAGCGTCGCGGTGTTCGGCGCACCGAAGGCCGCCGCCACGAACGCGTCCGGGTTCTGCCACTTGCCCTGGATCGCGAAGCCCGTCGCGACGTTCGTCGAGCACGCGGGCGAGCCGGCAACGAGACCCGGCGAGAGCGCAAGCTCGGCGCCGAGCTGGGACACCGCGTCGTTGTTGGCGGGGGCCGTCGCATTCGACTGACCGATCACGATCACCTGGCTCGCACCGTTCGTGCCGGCCGCGTTCAGGGTCGCCTTCGACTGCCCGGCGACACATGGCGCGCCGCCTGCCGGGGTCACCGCGGTGATCCACTTCGTGAACGTGCCGACGTTCGCTCCCGAGACGGGAAGGTTCACGTCCGTCGTGTTGAACTTCGCCGTGGCGGAGCACAAGCTGGTGCCGCTCACGGTGACGTCGCTGACGTAGCGCTGCGTCGTGGTGGTCGGGGCCGGCTGGATCGACACCGTGCCGCAGTTCGTCACGCCCGAAGGGCACGCGGTCGACGCTGCCGACAGTGTTGCCGACGTGGCGCTCGCCACCGCGGTGATCGTCGCGCCGTGCGGGATTTGCGTCCCGGTGATGTGACGACCGATGTCGGTGTGCGTGCCACAGTTTCCGAGCGCCGGCTTGCAGAAGTGCGCCGTCGCCGAGGTGATGGTCGTGGTGCTGAAGGTCGCGTCGGTGACCGAACGACCGTCGCCGTTCTCCACGACGAGCGTTGCGCCGCTCGCGATACCGGCACCGCTCGTCGCGACATTGAGGGTCGCGGTCGTCGCCGTCACCGCAACGATGAACGCCCGGGCCGGGACGCCGGTGCCGGTGATGACGCTGTTC
Organism: Acidimicrobiia bacterium; assembly: GCA_035631895.1. Classification (GTDB taxonomy): domain Bacteria; phylum Actinomycetota; class Acidimicrobiia; order IMCC26256; family PALSA-610; genus DASQHW01. The sequence continues at coordinate 1,271 of DASQHW010000318.1, forward strand.
ACGTCGCTCGCGGCGAAGTGACCGGCGGCCGCAGTGATGACCTTGCTCGGCGCGACGGTCGCCGCAGTAGTGACAACCTTACGACCTGCGCCGACGTGCCACACCGCTTCGGCCACGCCCGTCGCGCCCGCGCCCGAGGAGAAGTCCTCGACCTTGTTCCAAAGGCCGACGCTCGCGGTCGCACTCGTGAGCGTGCAGTTGACCTTCAACTCACTCTGGCCGGCGGGAAGGTTCCCGAACTCGTTGAGAGTGCAGGCGTTGGCGATGGCGCCCGCCGGACTCGCGATCACTAACGAAGACGCGGCCAACATGGCCGCGACGAGTAACAGAAAACTTCTCTTGTGGCGCATTCGTTGGTTTCCCCCTACATAGGTCACAAGCGTCGGTGGCACCGGCGCGTCACGTCAGAGGCAAGCTTCGGCCTACGACGTGACGGTCACTCTGATTCGCGATGTTGGCACTTGTCAACCAATCGGCTGTAGATGTCAACAGTTGTCAAGAGCCCGGCGTGGCGCGGGGTCGGAGCCGCGGGAGACCTCCCCAGGGATTGGTTGGGACGGGAAATGCACGCATTGTCCGGGTCTTTCGAGGGCGACCCGCAGTGGCTACCCTTTCGACGACTGGTGACGAGGGAAGGACCGGGGACAGGGATGCATTTCTCCCGCGACGTCGTCATCGTCGGGGGCTGCGGCAGAGTGGGGCTCCCGCTGGGGCTTGCATTCGCGGACGCGGGCCTCTCGGTGACCCTCTACGACCGCGACGCTCGCGCCGTCGACCTGGTGCGCAGCGCCAAGATGCCGTTTCGCGAGCGGGGCGCGGACGAACTGCTGGAGCGCATGATCGACAGTGGCCGGCTCGCCGCGACCACCGAGTCCCGAGCGGTGGGCGAGTCGGAGCACGTGATGATCGTCGTCGGCACACCCGTCGACGAGCATCTGAACCCCAACCCGAGTTTCGTGCTGAACGTCGTCGAAGGACTCCTCGATCAACTCCGGGACGGCCAGCACCTCGTATTGCGCAGCACCGTGTACCCGGGCGTGACTCGCATGATCGAGCGCCTTCTCGTCGCCGCACACCGGACGATCGACGTGTCGTTCTGCCCGGAACGCATCGCGGAAGGTCATGCGCTCGAAGAGTTGCACACGCTGCCGCAGATCATCTCTGCACGGACCGAACGCGCGGCGAAGCGCGCTGACCAGCTCTTCAGCGTGCTCGCACCGTCGCTCATTCGACTCGAGCCCGAAGAGGCCGAGGTCGCCAAGCTCTTCACGAACACGTGGAGGTACATCAAGTTCGCAGCCGCCAACCAGATGTTCATGATCGCAAACGACTTCGGCCTCGACTTCGCACGTATCCGGGCCGCGCTGAAGCAGGACTATCCGCGCGCCGCCGACATGCCGGGGCCGGGACTCGCGGCCGGACCGTGTCTCTTGAAGGACACGATGCAGCTCGCAGCCTTCAACAACAACAACTTCACGCTCGGACATGCGAGCATGATGATCAACGAGGGCCTCCCGATGTACATCGTCGCACGGCTCGAGCGCGAGTACGAGCTCTCGTCGATGACAGTCGGGATCCTCGGGATGTCGTTCAAGGCGGAGTCGGACGACACCCGGGACAGCTTGAGCTACAAGCTCAAGCGCCTCTTGCGCTTCCGCGCGGCGCGTGTGCTCTGCACCGACCCTTACGTCGAGGGCGACCGGGAGCTGTGGCCGCTCGACGACGTCCTCGCGGAGTCGGATCTCCTGGTGATCGCGACTCCCCACGCGACGTACGCAGGGCTCGACGGTACGACACCCGTCGTCGACATATGGAATCTCCTCGGCAACGGCGAGCGTGTGTGACACCTAGCGTCTCGGTCGTCATCCCCGTATACAACGAGGGCGACAGCATCGTCGCGTGCCTTGATGGCCTCTGCGCGGCGATCAACCTGCCGTTCGAGATCCTCGTCGTGTACGACTCACTCGACGACACCACGCGTCCGCATGTCGAGGAGTACGCGCGCGATGACCCTCGCGTCGTCCCCACACTCAACACGTTCGGACGAGGACCGGCGCGCGCGATCCGCTACGGGATCGAGCACGCATCGGCCGACGTCGCGGTCGTCACGATGGCCGACGGCTCCGACGATCCGACGCAGGTCGACGCGCTGGCGCGTCTCGTGCAGCGGGGCGTCGTCGTCGCCGCCGCGAGCCGGTACATGCCCGGTGGCAGCCAGATCGGCGCCCCCTTCGTGAAGTCGATGATGTCCCGGCTCGCGGGGCTCTCCTTGTACTGGTTCGCCCGCGTCGGCACACACGACGCCACCAGCTCGTTCAAGGCATACGACCGTGCCTTCGTGAAAGAGGTCGGCATCGAGTCGGACACCGGATTCGAGGTGGCCATCGAGCTGGTCGTCAAGGCACGCCGTCGACGGCTGCCGGTCGCGGAGATCCCGACGATCTGGCTCGAGCGAACGACGGGCACGTCGAACTTCAAGGTGTGGGCGTGGCTCCCGCGCTATCTGCATTGGTACTTCTACGCGTTCGGATCGAGGATCACATGAGCAGGATCGTCGTCACCGGCTCCGCCGGCTTCATCGGCGGTTACGTCGTCCAGGAGCTGTTGGCACGGGGTCACGAAGTCGTCGGCATCGACAACCACTCGAAGTACGGACCGGTCACGCGGTCCTACGACACCGATCCTCGATACCGGTTCGTCGAGGGCGACGCGCGCGACGTCGATCTCATGGTGGAGCTGCTCTCCGATGCAGACCACTTCGTCGCGGGGGCCGCGATGATCGGCGGGATCTCGTATTTCCACACGTACGCGTACGACCTGCTGGCGACCAACGAGCGGATCATCGCCGCGTCGTGCGATGCCGCGATCAAGGCCTTCAACGACGGCCGGTTGAAGAAGGTCACGTATCTGAGCTCGTCGATGGTGTTCGAGTCTGCGACGTCGTGGCCGTCGTTCGAGGGTCAGGAGCGCGAGATACCTCCGCCGATCTCGTCGTACGGGTTCCAGAAGC
>DASQHW010000319.1:0-2840 GCA_035631895.1 Acidimicrobiia bacterium
GTCGAGTGCTTGTGATGAACGGGTCGTCGTCGCAGCACACGGATATAGCCCCACACCGCACGATGCGAGCGCCCAACCTCTCGACCGATCACGCGACTCGGCAACCCCTGCGCCGCCAGCTCCGCGATCCGCCACTTCTCCAATTCAGACACCCGCTCGCCCACAACAACACCTCCCGATCGATCCAACTCGATCGAAAGACGTGATGCGTTGATCCCCCTGAGACCGCCGCCGATCTGCGCACCGATCGACGACCCGCACATAACGCACCCTCAATGCACGGTCTCCGAGCCGGCGTTATGGGGTACGCGGCAGTCGGCGCCATGTCGGGCAGTCGGATGCGAGCACCGACGACGGCTTAGTCGCGGTGTCCTGGCGAGAGCGACGGCCAGGACACCGCGCTACGGAGGTCGCTGCTTCACGACCAGAAATGATCCCAGTTGTAGAGGTCGAAGAAGTTCTCGGTGGCTGAGACGATCTGACTGTTGCGAATATCGAAGACGATGCAGCACCGGGTGTCGAGGTTGTAGCCGTTGCGGGTGCCCGTGTTGTGGTGTAGGCCGATGACGCGGCCGTTCTCGCCTTCGAAGACCTCCAACAGGTCCGCCTTGAAGGTTCCTTCGGTCTCGCCCGCGTAGCGACCGAACTGTGTCAGGACGGCGGCCTTGCCGCGGGCGGTGCCGGCGACAGTGCTTTCGCCCGGCGTCGTCCACGTGACGTCGTCGGCCAAGATTTTCTGCAGGGTGTCGACGTCGGCTTCATTGAAGGCCTGGTACCCACGGCGGATGAGGTCGGTGTTGGTCATCGAGTCGATCATGAGAGTTCCTTTCGATTGGTCTGAGGGACGACTCGATGTTCGGTCATTGCGCCGGCTGTCGCATCGGGTGACCTCCCCATTTCGACGGTCGCCCGGGGTGCGAGACTGCGTCCGTGAGCGGAGCTATTCGAGGGAATGTTCGCACGCAACCCCGAGAGCTAATCGGCCGGGAGCAGATCCTTGCGTCGGTCATCGATTACGTGCGTTCGAGTCGGCTGGTGGTGCTCACCGGGGCGGGTGGCGTCGGCAAGACCCGACTCGCGTCGGAGGTCGCGTTGGCGGTCGCAGACGAGTTTCCTGACGGCGTTTGGATTGTCGAGCTCGGTGTCATTGGCGAGGGTGCGGTCGGCCAGGTGATTGCGGATGCGGTCACCACGACGCTCGGTATTGCGCCGCAGGAAGGGCCGACGATAGGTGAGGGTCTCGCCGACGGCCTCGCCGGTCGTCGTCTTCTGCTCGTGCTCGACAACTGCGAACACGTGCTCGACGCGGCTGCGTCGGTCGTCACCACGCTGCTGGCACCGCCGGGCGAGCTGAAAATTCTCGTGACGTCGAGGGTGAGCATGCAGCTCGCGCACGTACAGGAGATCGAGGTGCCGCCGTTGCCGCTGACGGGTGGTGCGTCTTCGCCGGCTGTAGCGCTGTTCGCGGCACGCGCGCGAGGAGTCCGTCCGAACTTCGCGCTCGAAGACGGCCGCGACACCGAACAGGCAGTCGTTGAGATCTGTGGTGTTCTCGACGGTCTGCCGCTGGCGATCGAACTCGCTGCGGCACGGATGGCCGGCATGGGGGCGATCGACGTCCGTGACCGTCTCGGCGATCGCTTCCGACTGCTCGAAGGACCACCCGCCGCACCCCGGCGTCACCGATCGCTACCGGATCTTGTGGGCTGGTCCGTCGAGTTGTTGGGCAGTGCGGACCGAGAGGTGCTCGCGCGGACGTCGGTCTTTGCGGGAGGGTTCGACGCCGGTTCTTACGCGGGCACCTTCGGCGTCGTCGACGACGTCGAACTGCTGCGCTCGTTGGATCGCCTCGTCCGCTCGTCGCTCGTCGTCGGCGACCACGGTGAAGGCCGGGTTCGCTATCGACTCCTCGAGACGATCCGCCAGCACGGGCTCGACACGCTCGAGAACGCGTCGTTACTCGACGCCGCACGTGACGCGCACGCCCGCTACTTCGCCGCGCAAGCCGCGGACCACTGGGCGCGCTGGAATGGACCCGGTTGGCGATCGAGCGTCGACTGGCTCACTACCGAGCTCGCAAACTTGCGCGCCGCGTTCCAGTGGAGCTGCGAACGGGACATGAACACCGCGGTCGACGTCGCCGCGCATGCCGCCCTCATCGGCACATCGGCCAGCCAGTTCGAACCGATCGGCTGGGCCGAACGCCTCCTCGAGCCGGCGACTACTACATCGGTCGCGCGACTGCCGCGGCTCTATGCCGCGGCGGGCTATGCCTGCTTCGTCGGCCGGGCCGTAGCCGCCGCTGCGCACGCCGAGCGCGCCGTCGCGCTGGAGGCCGAACCCGGCTTCGATCCGTGCGAACCTGGCCTTGCAGCCTTCATCGCCGCGTTGGCGAACGTGTACGCGGGCAACCTCGACCGATACGTCGAACTTGCAACTGCGGCCGCCAGACTTCCCGGATCGGCGCGCGCCTTCGCACTTCCCGCTCTCGTCGACGGGCTGCAGGTATCCGGACGCGTCGACGAGGCGCAAGATCGACTCGAGGCCGCGGTCGCAGCCGCTCGTGACGTCGGCAGTCCATTCTGGCTCGCGTACGCGCTGTGGACCGCCGGACTCACACTTTCGAAGAGCGATCCGTCAAGGGCGCTGTCAACCTGGGACCAAGCGATCGAGGTCGTCGATCAGCACGGCGTCGACTTCTTCCGAGGCTTCATCGCACGCGACGCAGCGCGCCTGCACGCGACCGAGGGTGACGTCGACGCGTCGTTCGAGCTTTACGCGCGCGCGATCGATATGTTTCACGCGGCCGGCAACGTCGCGCAGCTCATCATCACGCTCGC
>DASQHW010000320.1:0-6415 GCA_035631895.1 Acidimicrobiia bacterium
CGAACCGAACGCCTCAGCGCATGCGGCACGCATCCCGTGCACCACCCCGAACGCAGTGACCGGCGAAGGGTCGCCCGACCCACCCCGCCCGGGATCGACGCCTGTCACCCATGGTGTCTCCCGCGCGATGCCGTCCATGTCACGCTGGGTCGCGCCGACATCCTCGGCCGCGAGGTACCGGCCACCGAGTACGTCGATCCACCGTCCGAGTGATCGCAGGAAGTCGTCACTGCGTGCCTCGTGGGGATCGTCCCAGAAGACCACCGCTTTCCCGCCGCCCTGCGGCAGGCCCGCCATCGCCGCCTTCATCGTCATGGCCTGGGACAGGCGCAGCGCGTCCGTGCGTGCATCCTCTTCACGGGAGTAGTGCCAGAACCGGACGCCGCCGAGGGCCGGGCCCAGCACGGTCGAGTGAATTGCCACGATCGCGCGCAGGCCGACGGCCGGATCGGCGAAGTACGTCACCTGCTCGTGCTCATGGCTCGACATCGATCCCTTACGCTACGGCCCGGTGGCAGGCATCACGTTGCGCTGCGGTGACTACGAGACGACGTTCCGTCCGGATCTCGCGATGCTCTGCACCTCCCTCAGATATGCGGGGGACGAGTTCGTCGGCTTGCCGCGGACGCTCGCCGAGTTCAAAGCGGGTGGCGCGACCGGCATGCCGCTCGTGCACCCATGGATCAACCGGCTCGGTCGGTGGCGATACGAGAGCGCAGGCCGCTCGGTGTCGCTCTCGGGCACGGTGCTGCCGATCGACGGCAACGGGCTGCCGATCCACGGCAACCTCTTCGCGATCCCGTTCGACGTCGAGCACGAGAGCCCGGCGCGGATCGTCGCGAGCCTCGACTACGGCGCGCACCCCGATCGCCTGGTCGCGTTCCCGTTCCCCCACATGGTCACCATCGACGTCCGGCTCGATGCCGATCGGGGCCTGACGATCGGTACCGAGGTCCGGCCGACCGGCGACGCGCCCGTGCCGATCTCGTTCGGCTGGCACCCGTACCTCCGGCTGCCCCACGACAGTCGCCACAGCTGGGAGCTGCGCTGGCCGGCGTGCGAGCACGTGGAGGTCGACGAGCGGACGATCCCCACCGGCGCGCGTACCGCGCAGCCGGCCGAGTCCGCACCGATCGGCGGCCGTACGTTCGACGACCACTATGCCCTCGGAGACGACCGCAACTTCGCGGTCTCGACCTCGGACCGCGCGTTGACGCTGCGGTTCGACACGGCGTACGCCTTCGCCCAGCTTTACGTGCCGGCGCGGCGCAGGCTGCTCGCGATCGAGCCGATGACTGCCGAGATCGACGCGCTCGGACGCGGTACCGCTCCCCTGTGCCAACCAGGTGAGTCCTTCCGCGCGGAGTTCATGATCGACGTGTCGCGATAGCTTCCCGCCATGCCCGGCGCGCTGGACGGCATCCGCATCCTCGACCTGTCGTGGGGAATCGCGGGACCTCTCGGTGTGCTGCTGCTCGCGGAGCAGGGCGCCGACGTCATCAAGGTCGAACCGCCGGAGGGCGACCCGTTCCGGGCCTACGACGGCGCGCGCGTGTGGAACCGCAGCCGTCGATCGCTGACCGTCGATCTGAAGTCCCCGCGGGGCAAGGAGATCTTCGACCGCCTGCTCGGGACGACCGATGTGCTCGTCGAATCGTTCCGGCCCGGTGTCATGGACCGGCTCGGCTTCGGCTACGACGAAGTGCACGCGCGCCACCCGCGGGTCGTGTTCCTGTCGTGCCCCGCGTATCCCCCCGGCCACCGGTTCGCGCAACGGCCCGGTTACGACGCGCTCGTGCAAGCGAGCAGCGGGCAGATGTGGGAACAGCCGGGCTGGCGACTCGGGCCGATCTTCCTGCACATGCCGATGCCCTCGATGGGCGCCTTCTATCTGGTCTCCACCGGCGTGCTCACCGCGTTGCTCGCCCGGGAAGAGACAGGGCGCGGGCAGCACGTGACCACGTCGTTGTTCGCGGGGGCGATGCTCTACACCACGCAGATCTGGCAGCACGTCGAGAAGTCGAATGCACAGTTCCACGAGCTGATGGGCAAGTCGTATCCCCCGGGCATCCACCAGCAGATGATCTTCGAGTGCGCCGACGGATGGGTGCACGCGTCGATCATGAGCGGCCTCAACCCGACCAAGAGCCAGGACGAGATCCTCGGCATCGAGGAAGCGCCGGATCCCTTCACGTTCATGTCGCTGCCGGCCGAGGAGCGCGAGAAGTTCAATGCGCGCAGGCGTGAGAAGTTCAAGGAATGGAAGCGTGACGAGATCGTCGCCGCGTTCCAGGAGCACAATCACGCCATCGAGGCGATCATCACGCCCGACGAGCAGTTCTCACATCCGCAGCTCATCGCGAACGACATGGTCAAGACCGTCGTCGATCCCGTGGTCGGCGAGACGACGCAAATCGGCACACCACTGCACATGTTCGGCACCCCGGCCGCGATCCAGGGCCCGCAACCGCAGCCGGGTGAGCACAACGCAGAGATCTTGAAGGAGCTCGGCCTGTGAAAGCGCTCGAGGGCGTGCGCCTCGTCGACTTCGGTCAGTACCTCGCCGGTCCCTTCGGGCCGATGATCCTGGCGGATCTCGGCGCCGAGGTGATCAAGGTCGAGCCGGTGACGGGCGACGGCATGCGCATGGCGGGCAAGCCGTTCTTCGGCTGCCAACGAGGGAAGCGCGACATCGCCCTCAACATCAAGGACGAACGTGGTCTCGCAATCGCGCGGGAGCTGATCGCAACCGCGGACATCGTCCACCACAACATGACTGCAGGCGTGGCAACCAAGCTCGGTATCGACTACGAGGCCTGCCGGGCGGTCAAGCCGGACATCATCTACTGCAACACGTGGGCGTACGGTTTGGACGGTCCGCTGGCGCGCTTCGGCGGCCTCGATCCGCTGTATCAGGCGTCGTCAGGGCTCGAGCACGAGTCGGGCGCGGTGCACGAAGGCAACACCCCCATCTACTACCGCTTCGGGATGTGTGACGCGTCCAACGCGATGCTGTCGGTCGTCGCAGTGCTTTCCGCGCTCTATCACCGGAAGCGCACCGGCGAAGGACAGGAGGTGTGGACATCCCTGTTCGACGGTGGCGCGATCTTCACGTCCGACGCGCACCTCGTGAAGGGCACGCCGGCGCCGCGAACTCACCTCGACAAGGAGCTCACCGGCATCTCACCCACGTACCGTCTGTATCGCACGCAGGACGACGACTGGATCTGCATCGCGGCCGTCAAGGACCGCGACTTCGAAGCGCTCTGCGGTGCCCTCGGCGCACCGGAGCTCGCAACCGATGCACGGTTCGCGACCGACGCCGACCGGCAGAGGCACCGGCGGCAGCTCGAGACCGTCCTCGAGCCCCTGTTTCGCACCAAGACCGCGATGTTCTGGACGCGCACGCTCGACGACGCGGGCGTGCCGAACGAGGTGCCGGTCGACACGCACGGCGGTGAGCTCCCGCTGTTCGACGCCGACAACGTCGCGCTGGGCCTCGTCGCGCGCTACGAGCATCCGATGCTCGGCGACATGCGGCAGTTCGGCGAGCTCATTCAATTCTCCGAGACACCGGGCCATATCGCCGGGCCCCCGCCGCTCGTCGGGCAGGACACGCGAGCAATCCTCGGCGAGCTCGGCCATCCCGACGATGCGATCGACGACCTGATCGCTGCCCGCGTCTGCTACGAGCCGGACGAGCATTACGCCGAGCGGTTCGCGACCTAGCGCTCGAAGCTCATCCTCCCGGGACTCGATCGACGAGCGTCAGCCGGCGATTTCGAGAAGCTGCAGGTCCGCGGGCAATCCGGCCGTCCTTTGGGTGACCACGGTCGTGGTGAAGTGAGACTTCACGATCGCCGTCGCGCTCCGGTCGCCGCCGGTCGCTCCGCCGAGACCGCCTGCAGCCCAATCGGCGACGAAGACTCGGTGACCGCCTGCCTCGGCCTTGGCCTTCCAGGCGCGTATGTCGTCCGTCACCAGCGTCGACGGTTGTTCGGCCACGATGTAGACCCTCCGGCTTCCCCACTGGGGAAGGAACAACTTCCCCACCTCCTTGTCGCACACCAGAACGTCGTGTTCGCCGACGGTCCGCAACAAGGCCGCGCGTGCGTCCGCGAGCGTCGCCGTGTGACGGTGAATCTCGAACTGCACGAGCAGCGCGCCGATCAACAATGCGCCAGTCGCCGCGACGACACCCGCCGCCCGGTACCCAGCTCGCGTCCGGTCGAGGCGGAGACGACCGATGAGGCGCCACAGCATCGCCGAGTAGGCGACGACGAACAGCGGAAGCACGACGAGCATGAATCTCTGCGACACGACGAGCGTCTGGGCCCAGTTCGACCCTTTGGCCTGGAAGAACCATGCCCCGTAGAGGAACACAAAGCCGTAACAGGTCAGCGCCAGCGGGAGCGCCACACGGCCGCGAAGCATGGCGGGAGCCGCGAGCATGAGCGGATACAACACCATCAACCCGAGGAGTAACTGCGGAAGATGGTGCGGGAGGTAATGCAGCCCGAAAGTGCCGATGTGTGAGTACGAGCGGCCGCCGTCCACGCGGTAGTACACCAGCGCGGCGATCACTCCCCCGACCGCGGCTCCGCACGCAAAGCGCACGAGCCAGGCGGCAACCGCCCGTTGCCGGCCCGGTTCGCGGCGGCGGCTCATGGTCACCGCAACGCCGACCGGCACGGTCACGCATGCGAGAACGTTCGCGTCACGCACGAGCACCGACGCGCCCAACAGGAGCCCGACCAGTACCGGCCGTTCGTCGAGCACCGCGGCGATCGCGGCGATGACGAGGAGGCCGGCGAGAAGGTCGGACATCGCGGTCTGGCTGAACAGCACCGTGGACGGATAGAGCAGGTACAACACGGCGAAGAGCCTCGGGATGCCGAGCCGTCCGAGCACACGCGCGACGAGCAGGCACGTCACGATCGCTATGACGAGATTGACGCCGAGTGCGGCATTCCATCCGAAGGTGCTTGCCAGCGCGAGGACGGTCGCCATTCCCGGCGGGTACTGCGCAACGAGGTGATGGCCGACGACGAACGACTGGACGACGTCCTGGTGCAACGAGTCGAGAGTGAGGTGGCCATGACGAATGGCGAAGGCTTGCGCGAGATACGCAGCCTCGTCTTGCGTTGAGTACATGCGCGGGTAGAAGAAGAGATACCCGCCGACGAACGCGAGAAGCGCGCTTGTGAGCACCACCCCATCGGCCCGGCGTGAGACCAACCATGAGGATCGTTGCGTGACGCATCGGACCGGCGCCGAATCCGTGAACGACGCCTCTTCGGCTGCGGCCATCAGCCGGCCGCCGCGAACAGCGCCGCAACTCCGAAGCCACTCACGCGCCGTCACGCTACATCGCCTTCGGATAGCTTGGCCTGATTCTCACTCCAATCCGTGCTCTGTGTGCGCGGTGGGTGCAATGCTTCGAGGCTCGCGACAGATGCTGCGGTTGTTGCCACCCGGTGCGTACACCGGGGAATGGATCGGCGATCTCTGTGTCCCCGACGACCTCTATTGGATCGCACGACAGCCCGTCGCGCTCGCCGGCATGTCGTATCCCGGTCGTGCCGACTGGCACCTGCTGCACTCGCAGGGCATCGGGCACGTGGTGTGCCTCACGCACGACGTCGCGCCGTATGACGCGGCTCCCTGCAGCGTCACTGCGCTGCGGTTACAGGACCTGGCGAGCGGCGGTGCACCCGCGCGGACCGAATCGGAAGAGGCGCTCGTGCGGCAGGCGGCGGACGACGTCGCCGCGCACCTCGAGCGCGGCATCGGCGTCGCCGTGCACTGTATGGGAGGACGCGGCCGCACCGGGACTGTCGTCGGTGTCGCGCTCGTGCGCCTCGGTCATGCTGCGGGCGACGTCGTCGAATACCTGCACTCGACCGCGGTCGCCAGGGGACGCCGGGGCTGGCCCGAGAGCCCCTGGCAGGAAGGGCTCGTCCGGGCGACTACGGCGTGAGCATCAGGTCCACAGCCCACGTCCCGGTCGCGGAACCGAAGTACTTCGCTGCGCCGAACGCGTACACCGCGCCGTTCACTCCGAGCATGTAGTAGCCGCCGCTGGTCTTCAACGCACGCATGCGCGCCATCGGCACGCTCCGCTGCCCCGGGGCGCTGCCGAGGAACGGCACGTTGAATGCGAAGATCCCGCCGTCGGCCGCAACCATCCAGTAGCCGGCGCCATTTGCGGCAGCCGTCATCGAACGCACGGGCGCCCAAAGATGCATGCCACCGGTCGAGCCGTGGAAATGCGCGTCCCCGAACGAGAACACCCCGCCGTCGGCCGCGACGAACCAGTATCCGTGGCCGTCCTGCGTCATCGTCATGTCGAGCACAGGTGCGACGAGTTTCCAGCCGCCGGTCGAACCATGGAACTCCGCGTCACCGAAGGTGA
>DASQHW010000321.1:0-2687 GCA_035631895.1 Acidimicrobiia bacterium
CGGTGCTGCGCAGATCGCGCGCAGCATCAAGGAAACCAACGACGTGCTGTCGACACTCGACATCCGGCTCGTGCTGATCGCGCTGATCGGCACTGCCGTTGCGGCGATGCTGGCATGGATCATCGCCCGGCGCATCGTGCGCCCCGTCGAGCAGCTCACGAGCGCGACCGAACGCGTCGCGCAGACACAAGACCTCGACAGCGAGATAGAGGTGAGAAGGCGCGACGAGCTCGGCCGGCTCGCCGCGAGCTTCAACACCATGCTCGTCGCGCTGCGCACCTCGCGTGCGCAGCAGCGCCGGCTCGTGACGGATGCGAGCCACGAGCTCCGGACGCCGCTGACCGCGCTCCGGACGAACGTCGACGTGCTCCAACGGGGGGCAACGATGGACGACGCACAACGAGCCCAAGTGCTCGAGGAAGTCGATCTCGAGCTCTCGGAGCTGACGGAGCTCGTGACGGAGCTCGTCGATCTCGCGACGGACGCGCGCGCCGACGAGCCACCCGGACCGACCGACCTCGGTGAGCTCGGCGAGCGGGTCATCACGCGGATGCGGCGAATCACCGGACGCGACATCACACTGACCGTTGCGCACGACGCGACTGTCACCGTGCAGGCGGCGGCGGTGGAACGCGCGCTGTCGAACCTGGTCGACAACGCGTGCAAGTTCAGCACCGCCGGCACGCCGGTCGACGTGACGGTTGCGGGCCCACGTGTCGAGGTCGCCGACCGCGGCCCGGGAATCGCGGCGCCCGACCGTGATCGCGTCTTCGACCGCTTCTACCGTTTGCCCGAGGCACGCACGATGCCAGGGTCGGGACTCGGGCTGTCGATCGTGAAGCAGATCGCCGACCGCAACCGCGCGTCGGTCGAGATCCTTCCACGCGACGGCGGCGGGACCGTCGTACGGCTCACGTTCCCGTCGTGAGATCCTCGCACAGGCCGCCGCGGGCGCGGACCTCGCACGCCGGGCTCACGGACGCGTGCACGGGAACCCTTTCGCGAAGCGGTTCAATGGAGGCGTGCCCGAGAACCCGGAGGTCGCGAAGGCCGGGAGCCTTGCCGACGTCTTGATGCGCCGCGCGCTCGCGCAGACGACACGCGGCGAGTCGCGTCGCGCACAGCGGCTCGGACGGCTGCTCGACGATCCCGCCGGCCGGGAGCTGCTGTTCACGCTCACCGACGAGGTGCTACGCACCGATGACGACGCCCGTGCAGTCGGGCGCCTCAGGCGGCTCGCGGCCGGCGGGATCCCAGACTCCTTCGGACCGCTCGACCGTGCCGGCCTCCGGCTTGCCGCGCGCTGCGGCGCGCTGCTTCCCCACGCGGTTGCACCTGTCGTGCGAGCGCGCGTGAAGGCGGAGACACGCGGGGTGATCCTGCCGGCCGGCGATCCTGCGTTCGCGAGGCACGTGGCGCGCCGTCGACGCGCGGGCGTCGAGTGCAACGTCAACCTGCTCGGTGAGGCGATCCTGGGTGACGACGAAGCGGACACCCGGCTCGACGCGGTGTGCAGCCGCTTGCGCCGTCCGGACGTGCATTGCGTGTCCGTGAAGGTGTCGGCGCTGTGCGCGAACCTCGATGTCCTCGCGTTCGATCACTCCGTGCAGCGTGTCGTCGAGCGCTTGCAGCGGGTCTATCGGATCGCGGCGTCGGCGACGCCCCCGAAGCTCGTATACCTGGACATGGAGGAATACCGAGACCTCCATCTCACCGTGGTCGCGTTTCGCACCGTGCTGGACCAGCCCGAGTTCCGGTCACTGTCCGGCGGCATCGCGCTTCAGGCATATCTTCCGGATTCGTTCGCGGTGCTCGACGAGCTGTGCGAATGGGCCGCGGCACGACGGGCCGCCGGCGGCGCACCTGCGCGCGTTCGCATCGTGAAGGGCGCCAATCTCGCGATGGAGCAGGTCGAAGCGGAGCTGATGGGGTGGGCCCAGGCACCGTACGCCACCAAAGCGGACGTCGACGCGCACTACAAGCGCATGCTCGAACGCGCACTCGCCGCCGCGGCACACGGCGACCTGCACGTCGGTGTCGCGAGCCACAACCTGTTCGACATCGCGTGGGCGCTCGTGCTGCGGGAGAACCTCGGCCTGACGAATGACACCGTCGAGATCGAGATGCTCGAGGGCATGGCACCGGCCCAGGCCCGAGCCGTCCGGGAAGCCGCCGGTGCCCTGCTGCTGTACACACCCGTCGTCGACGACACGGAGTTCGCAGCAGCCATTGCGTACCTCTCACGCAGGCTCGACGAGAACGCAGCAGAAGAGAATTTCCTGCGGGCGTTGTTCTCGATCACTCCCGAGTCGCCGCGCTGGCGCGACGAGCGCACCCGATTCGAAGCCGCCGTCGAGGCACGACACGCAGTGTCGACGTTGCCGCGCCGCCGGCAGGATCGACGGAACGAACGACGCGCCTTCGATCCCGAGGCGCCGTTCGCGAACGAACCCGACACCGACTTCACGCTGCCGGCGAACCGGCAATGGATCGCGCACCATCTCGACGCGGATGTGCCGGCCGCACTGCCGCCTCTGCTCGTGCACACCGACGACATCGATGCCGCGGTCGAACGCGCGAAGCAAGCTGCGCGCCACTGGGCGGCGACACCGACGACGGAGCGACGGCGGGTGCTGACTCGGGTCGCCGAGGTCATGGCCGCCGAACGCGGGCGAACGATTGCCGTC
>DASQHW010000322.1:0-4829 GCA_035631895.1 Acidimicrobiia bacterium
CGGGCTCTTCAGCGTCGACACCGAAACCAGGTACTACGTGGTCGTGCTGATCGTGCTCGGCATCGCGATGTTGATGGTGCGCAGCCTCCGCAACAGCCGCGTCGGTCGGGTGTTGATCGGCGTCCGCGACAACGAGCGCGCCGCGCAGGCGTTGTCGGTCGGTGCCCGCGGCACGCTCATCGTCGCGTTCGCGACGTCGGGGTTCCTCGCAGGCGTCGCAGGCGGCTTGTTCGTGCTGCAGCAGCGCTCGCTCGACGCGGTGAACTTCGACCCGGGCGAAAGCCTGCGCGTGTTCTCGATGGCGGTCGTCGGCGGCCTCGGCTCCATCGGCGGCGCCGTGCTCGGCGCGCTGTACGTGAAGGGCATCCAGTATTTCCTGACCCAACCGCAGTGGGCGTTCCTCTCGACGGGCTTCGGCCTGCTGCTGGTGCTGATGCTGATGCCCGGCGGTCTCGGGGCCGCCGCCGGCGATCTGCGCGACGGCATCCTGCGGTGGTACGCCAGACGGCGCAGCATCCGCGTGCCGAGCCTCCTCGCCGATACGCGTGTCGACGCGGGAACAGAGCCGGAGGCCAACCTCGTCGACGCCCTCGCCGCGACCGAGCACCGCGCGGCGACGGCCGACGAGCTGGCGGAGGTGCCCGAGTGAGCACCACTCCGGTCGCACCGCCGCGCCGCGTGCTGTTCCGGATCTTCGGCATCGACGCGCACATGCCGCGCCCCCCGCGCCGCTTCTTCCGAGAGATCAGCGGCGGCCAGGCGCTGTACCCGTTGATCGTCCTCGTCGGTCTCCGTGCCGTGGAGCAGCTGGACCAGACGGCATTCGGCATCCTCGGGCCGGAGATCCGTGACCACTTCCACCTGTCGGACGGCGGCTTTCTCGCAATGGTCGGGATCTCTGCCGCGGGCGGCCTGTTGCTCACGGTGCCGTTCGCGTACATCGCGGACCGCCGGTCGCGTGTCGCGCTCGCCTTGCTCGGCGCCGCGGCATGGTCGGTCTTCGGATTGTTCACCGCGTTCGCCGTCTCGGTCCTGATGCTGGTGATCGTGCGCGAGGGCGCGGGCATCGGCCGGGCGGTGATCACGCCGACGCACAACTCCCTCCTGTCCGACTACTACCCGCCGAACGTCCGCGCCGAGGTGTTCGGCTTCCATGCGATCGGGCTGGCCATCGGCGCGTTCGTCGGACCGGTGGTCGGCGGCTTCCTCGGCCACTGGTTCGGCTGGCGCGTGCCGTTCATCGTGTTCTTCATCCCGAGCGTCTTCTTCGTGCTCCTGGGATTGCGGATGCGAGAACCGGGACGGGGCCACTGGGAACGCGCCGCGATGGGTGCGGACGATGCAGTGGTGCACACCGACGAGGTGCCGCCGTCGTTCGCGGAGTCGGTGCGGATCCTGTGGCAGATCGGCACGCTGCGGCGTATCTGGTACGCGCTGCCGTTCCTGGCAGCGGCCTTCATAGGCCTCGTCACGCTGACATCGCTCTACTACGACGATGTGTTCCATCTCTCCGACTACCAACGCGGGCTCGTCGCCGGGCTGGCCGAACCGGCACAGGTCGTCGCGATCCTGCTCGGTATCCCTCTGGCTGCGCGGCTCATGCTGCGCGACCCCGGCGCCGGCCTACGGATGCTCGCGGTCGTCGGCACCGTGATGGGCGTCGCGTGGACGGTGTTCGCGCTCTCGCCGTGGTTGTGGCTCGCGATCTCGATGCACGTGCTGATCACGGGCATGGCGGCGCTGCTCGTCCCCGGGATCTTCGCGGCACTCTCGCTCGCGATCCCGCCGAAGGTGCGGTCGATGGGCTACTCGATGGCGTCGCTGTTCATCCTCCCGGGATTGATCTCGCTCTACGTCGTCGGCGCCCTCGCGAACAGCTACGGGATCCGGGTCGGCCTCATGGCGATGGTGCCGATCTTCCTCATCGGCGCGTTCCTGCTGGCATCGGGCTCGATGTACGTGCGCAGCGACATCAACCGCGTGTGGACGTCGGCCGCCGCGCAGGCCGAGGTGATGCTCAAACGGAAGGCCGGCGAGGTCAAGCTGCTGCTCGTGCGCAACCTCGATGTGCACTACGACAACGTGCAAGTGCTGTTCGAGGTCAACTTCGAGGTCGACGAAGGTGAGATCGTCGCGTTGCTCGGCACGAACGGCGCAGGCAAGTCGACGCTGCTGAAAGCGATCGCCGGGCTCGTCGAGGCCACGAACGGGGCGACGGTGTTCGACGGCCGCGACATGACCTACGCCCCGCCGAACGAGGTCGCGGGCCGGGGCGTCGTGCTGTTCCCGGGTGGCCAGGGCGTGTTCCCGACGCTGACCGTCGCCGAGCATCTCAGGCTCGCGAGCTGGTTGCACCGCCACGACAAGGCGCACGTCGCCCAGTCGACCCAGCGTGTGCTCGGACTGTTCCCCATCTTGGCGGAGCGACTCGACGAGCCGGCGGGCAACCTCTCGGGCGGCCAGCAACAGATGCTCGCGCTCGGGATGGCGTTCATCGAACGACCCCGCCTGCTGATGATCGACGAGCTGTCGCTCGGCCTCGCGCCGGCGATCGTGGAGCAACTCCTGCCGATCGTGCGCGACATCGCCGCGCAGGGCACCACGATCATCCTCGTCGAACAGTCCGTGAACCTCGCCCTCACGATCGCCCAGACCGCGTACTTCATGGAGAAGGGCGAGATACGGTTCCACGGCCCGACCGCAGAGCTGCTCCGGCGTCCGGACGTGCTGCGCTCGGTCTTCCTCGAGGGCGCGTCGAAGGGCATCGCGGGCGAGCCCGTTCCGACGGTCCCGGCCGGCGCGCACATCGACGCGCCGCACGGCAACGGCACCAACGGCGCACCCGTCCGCTTGTCGCTTGCAGGCGTCTCCAAACGATTCGGGGGCCTCGCCGCGCTCGGCGACGTCTCGCTCGACGCGTCGGCAGGCGAGATACTCGGCTTCATCGGGCCGAACGGCGCGGGAAAGACGACGCTGTTCGACGTGGTGTCGGGCTTCCTCGTCCCCGACGAGGGCACCGTGGTGTTGGGCGAAGGCGGCGACGCCGTCGACGTCACCCGGCTCTCGCCGGCGGCGCGATCGCGGCTGGGGCTCGGCCGCTCGTTCCAGGACGGCCGGTTGTTCCCCAGCCTCTCGGTCGCGGAGACCGTCGCGATCGCGTTCGAGCGCCACCTCGAGACGCGGGATCCGCTGGCCGCCGCCCTCCGGTTGCCCTGGGTCGAGGACACCGAACGCGACGTCGAGATGAACGTCGAGCGGCTCCTGGAATTGCTCGGCATCACCGACTTCCGCGACAAGCTCGTCCGTGAGCTGTCGACGGGCAGCCGCCGGATCGTCGATCTCGCGTGCGTTCTCGCGCACGGGCCGTCGGTGCTCCTGCTCGACGAGCCGTCGTCCGGTATCGCGCAACGGGAGGCGGAGGCGCTCGGTCCACTGTTGCGACGCGTCCGGGAGCAGACCGGCGCGACGTTGCTCGTCATCGAGCACGACGTACCGTTGCTCATGAGCATCGCCGACCGCATCGTCGCGCTCGATCTCGGTGAGGTCGTCGCCGCCGGGCCGCCGGCCGACGTCGTCAACGATCCCGCGGTCGTGCACTCCTATCTCGGTACGACGGAAGCGGCGATCGCGCGCAGCGGCAGCCGTGAGAAATGACGAAATGAACGACAACAACAGCATCATCGTTTGATGCCATCACCGACCAGAGGGGGAAACGGGATGGGCATGCAACAGGCACCGCGTCCGCGCCGTTCGCCGTGGGTGCGCTACGCGCCGTTCATTGCGATCGTGGCGATCGCCGCGATCGTCGCCGTGGCCCTCGCGACGCGCAGCGACAACAAGAAGAACACGGTCAACGTCGGTGGCGATGTGGTCGCCACCCAGTCGGGCGTGAACGGCATCCCGCTCTTCTACAACGATGCCAAGGAGAAGGGTGTCGTCGCGAAGTACACCTGGCAGGACAACTGCGACACGACGACGGGACGCGTCGCGATCCCGATCCTCAATCCCCCGCCGTGCGTGCCGAAGGCGGCGGGCGACAACGGTGGCGCCACGTCGCCCGGCGTCACCGCGGACACCATCAGGATCGGCTACTACGTCTCGAAGGCGGATCCCCTCGGTGACGCGTTGCTGAAGATGTCCGGCGCGTACGACACGCCCGAGGCCACCTCCCAGGCATACAAGGACTATGCCGAGCTGTACGCCGGGACCTACGAGCTCTACGGCCGCAAGGTGCAGATGGTGCCGATCGACGGCACCGGGACGCTTTCCGACGCAGTGGCGGCGCGCGCCGACGCGGACCGGGCCGCGGCGAAGAACGTGTTCGCGGTGATGGGCGGCCCCGCCCAGGCCAAGGAGTTCGCCGACGAGCTCGCGCAGAAGAAGATCCTGTGCATCGCGACGTGCATCATCGCCCAACCGCAGAAGTACGTGCTCGACAACGCGCCGTACCTGTGGCCCCCCGGGCCCACACCCGATCAGACGGCGACCATGATCACCGAGTTCATCAAGAAGCAGCTCCTCGGCAAGCCGGCCGAGTGGGCCGGCCCCGACCAGAAGGGCAAGAGCCGCACGTTCACGCTGCTGACGTACAACACCCCCGACGGTCAGTACACGTCCTCGTGGAACAATCTCGAGAAGCTCCTCAAGGACGCGGGTGTCCCCATAAAGACGCACGTCGACTACTACCTGAACCTGCCGACGCTGCAGGCCGACGGCCGTACGATCGCCGCCAAGTTGAAGCAGGCGAACGCCACCAGCGTCATCTTCAGCGGCGATCCGATCTTCCCGCGGTACCTCACGGCGGAGATGACCAAGCAGAGCTACTTCCC
>DASQHW010000323.1:0-5390 GCA_035631895.1 Acidimicrobiia bacterium
GCGTCCATGCGCTGGTTGAGGAAGGGGTAGTTGCACAGCCCCCGTCCGTCGGTCTCGCGTGCGATGCGCACGAACGCCTCGGGGATCGTCTCGCCGTGCGCGGCGGCATGGGCGGCGAGCGAGGTCGCGGGATCTGCCGAGTAGTCCACGCTGTCGGCGGTCAGCACGTAGACGCCCTGCGAGTCGAGCGGGGGAGTGTTCGCCTCCGCGTCGCGCAACAACTCCGCGCGGCGGCTGCCGTCCTCGAGCACCTCGAGGCGTTCCGCGAGCGACAGGCGCTGCAGCGCCTGCCAGGACGGCGCCCGGTCGAAGAACGTGCGGTGCTGCATACCGAACAACAGACCGATCCCGCGCGCCGTCGTCTGGGGGCGCAGCTCGCCCCCGGCCGCCGCTTCTTCGTCGACGAGCTCGAGGATCTTGCGAAACAATTCGGGCGCGGCGTTGCTCTGCGCGAGCCCGAAGGTCACCGGGCGCCCGGTGCGCCGGTTGATCTCGGCCATCCACCGCACCTCGGCACGCGTGCCCTCGTAGCCCGGTCCGGGGCGCTCGAAGCGCGGTGCCACCTCGTAGACGCCCTTGGCGTGCCGGCCCAGCACATCGGCGAACGCGAGCAGCTCGCGCTCGTCGGCCCACGTGCCGGGCACCGGCTGGCCGTCGGGAACCCGGTGGAGCAACGTGCGCGACGTGGAGAAACCGAGCGCGCCCGCGTCCATGGCCTCGTCGACGAGGTCGCACATCGCCGCGATGTCGTCGTCGGTTGCAGGCGACTCGTCGAGACTGCGTTCACCCATGGCGTAGTAGCGGAGTGCGCAGTGGCCGAGCATCCCGCCGACGTTCATCCCCTTGGGAAGCGCGTCGATCGCCCGGAGGTAGTCGCCGTAGGTCTCCCAGTCCCACGAGCATCCTTCGAGGATGCTCGCAGCCGGGATGTCCTCGACCGACTCCATCAGGTTTGCGAGCCAAACCTGTTCGCCGTTGCGCACGGGCGCGAACGTCACGCCACAGTTGCCGAGGACGACCGACGTGACACCGTGCCAGCACGACGAAGTGCCGTCGGGCTCCCAGGCGACCTGCGCGTCGAGATGCGTATGCACGTCGACGAATCCGGGGGTCACATAGGCCCCGCGCGCGTCGAGCTCACGGCGGCCGCCGTCGGACACTGCACCGATCTCGCTGATGCGGTCGCCGTCGATCGCGACGTCGGCTTGCACCGGCGGCGCGCCGGTGCCGTCGACGACCGTCCCGCCCCGGATCACGACGTCATGCATGGAGGGAGCGTATTTCGGATCCCGGTACCCTTGCTTCGTGGCGTCGACGGTTCCCGAGCGCATCGATTCGGTCGAGCAGGTCCGCGAAGGCCTCGCCGACCACGACTACCTCGCGGACGAGGGGCTCACGACATCGATCTTCCTGGCGCTCCGGCTGCAACGACCGCTTCTCCTCGAAGGTGAGGCAGGGGTCGGCAAGACCGAGGTTGCCAAGGTGCTCGCGCGCTGGACCGGCGGTGAGCTCGTGCGGCTGCAGTGCTACGAGGGCATCGACGCGTCGCAAGCGGTGTACGAGTGGGACTACTCGCGCCAGCTGCTCCACCTGCGCGCGGTCGAGGCGAGCCATCGACAGGTCGACGAGGACGAGCTGTACTCGGAACGCTTCCTGGTGAGACGTCCGTTGCTGCGAGCCCTCACCTACGAAGGCGCGGTGCCGCCCGTGCTGCTGGTCGACGAGGTCGACCGGGCCGACGACGAGTTCGAAGCGTTCTTGCTCGAGATCCTCTCCGACTGGTCCATCTCCGTCCCGGAGCTCGGAGTGGTGCGCGCCCGGGTGCCGCCGATCGCGATCCTCACTTCGAACCGCACGCGCGACGTCCACGACGCGCTGAAGCGCCGCTGCCTCTACCACTGGATCGCACATCCCGACTTCGAGCGCGAGCTCGCGATCGTGCGGGCGCGCGCCCCGCAAGTGTCCGACGTGCTCGCTCGTGACGTCGCGGCCGCGGTCGAGGCATTGCGGGGTCTCGAGCTCTACAAGCCGCCCGGCGTCGCCGAGACGATCGACTGGGCCGCGGCGCTGGCGACGCTGGGAACGTCGCGCCTCGACGAGCGCGCCGTCGACGCCACGCTCGGCACGATCTTGAAGTACCGCGAGGACCAAGAACGTGTACGCGCGCACGGGCTCACGGAATTGGTGCACGCGGCGGTGCAGCGTGGAGCCTGAGCGGCTCGCGGTCGCGTTCTCGCGGGTGCTGCGCGGCGCGGGTGTCGACGTACCCGTGGGTGCGACACTCACGTTCGCGCGCGGTCTCGCGGAGGTGGGACTCACGCACCGCGAGGGCGTGTACTGGACCGGTCGCGCCACGTTGCTCACGCGACCCGAGCAGATCGCGACGTACGACCGCGTCTTCGCGGGCTTCTGGTCGGAGGGCGACCCCGCCGGCGCCGACGACGAGAGCGCCGCGGAGATCGTCATCGCGCTCGACGTGCCGGGCACGCACGACGACGGTTCCGGTGGCGAGGTGGACCAACCCGACGTCCCCGTCCTCACTGTGCGATGGAGCCCGACCGAAGTGTTGCGCCGGCGTGATTTCGCGGCGTACTCGGCAGCGGAGTTCGTCGAGGCACGCAAGCTCATGGCCGATCTGCGTTTTGCAGGCGCGCGCCGGGCGTCTCGCAGGCGACGCCCGTCTTCTCGCTCGCGCGGCGCCCCCGACATACGCCGGACGGTCCGCCGATCGCTGCGCGCGGGCGGCGAGCCCGTGAGCCGGGCGTTCCTCGAAGCGGGCGACCGCACGAGACGCGTCGTGTTGCTGCTCGACGTCAGCGGCTCGATGGAGTCGTACGCGCGCGCGTTCGTGCGCTTCCTGCATGCCGCGGTCGTGAGTCGCGCGCGGGTCGAGGCCTTCGCGTTGGGAACTCGCTTGACCCGGGTCACGCGCGAGCTCATGTCGCACGATCCGGATGCGGCCGTGCGGAACGCGTCGCGCCGGGTCGTCGACTGGTCGGGCGGCACGCGGCTCGGCGAAGGGTTGCGCACGTTCAGCGACACGTGGGGCATCGGCGGAATGGCACGGGGCGCGGTCGTGGTCATCTTCTCCGATGGATGGGATCGCGGCGATCCGGCGTTGCTGGCGGAACAGATGACCCGTTTGCGACGAGTGGCATACAAGATCGTGTGGGTGAACCCGCTCAAGGCGAGTCCGGGCTATGCGCCGCTCGCACAGGGAATGGCGGCGGCCTTGCCGTTCGTCGACGCGTTCGTCGAGGGCCACTCGCTCGCGGCACTGGAAGAGCTCACGCAGGTGATCTCGACATGAAGGAGGTCCTCGACGACATCGAGCGGTGGCGGGCGGCGGGGCATCGGGTCGCGGTCGCCCGGGTCGTCGATACCGAGGGGTCGAGTCCACGCGATCCCGGCGCGACCATGGCCGTCAGCGACGCCGGGGAAGTGGCAGGTTCGGTCTCGGGTGGATGCGTGGAGGGCGCGGTCGTCACCGAAGCACTGAAGGTGCTCGCAGGCGAGCGTGAACGCGGCATGATCACGTTCGGCTATTCCGACGACGAGGCATTCGCCGTCGGGCTCACGTGCGGCGGCACGATCCACCTGTTCGTGGAGCCCCTCGATTGGTAGTGCGGACGCAGCGGAGCCAGGGACGGCGCAGCGAGGGAGCCATGTGGTGACCCTCTTCGAGGAGTTGCGCGACGCGTTGCGCGGTCAGGAGCCGGTCGCGCTGGCGACCGTCGTCGAGGGGCCGGGCATCGGCGCCAAGCTGTTGGTGCGTCCGGGCGCGGCGCCGACCGGCTCGCTGGGCGACGCCGATCTCGATCGTGTCGTGACGCGCGACGCGCTGGGTGAGCTCGAGGCCGGCCTGACGTCGACGAGGCACTACGGCGCGCATGGTGAAGCGCGAGAGCGCGACGTCAGCGTGTTCATCGAGTCGTTCGCACTGCCGCCCCGGATGATCATCTTCGGGGCCGTGGACTTCACCGCGGCGCTGGCGAAGGTCGCCAAGGTGCTCGGTTACCGGGTCACGGTGTGCGACGCGCGCGCGGTCTTCGCGACCGTGCAGCGCTTCCCGATGGCGGACGAGGTGGTGAACGACTGGCCCGATCGCTATCTCGCCAAGGTCGCAGACGAGCTGGGGCCGCGGGACGCCGTGTGCGTGCTCACGCACGACCACAAGTTCGACGTCCCCGCGATCGCGGCCGCGGTGAAGACGCGCGTCGGGTACCTCGGCGCGATGGGATCACGTCGCACGCACGAGAGCCGGAACGCCCGCCTTCGGGAGGCGGGAGTCGAAGACGCCGATATCGCGCGCGTGATGTCGCCGATCGGCCTCGACGTGGGTGCGCGCACGCCCGAGGAGACCGCGATCTCGATCTGTGCCGAGATCATCGCGGTGCGCACCGGGCGGCGGGCACAGTCGCTGCGCGACACTGCGGGGCCCATCCACTGAAGGAGTCGTCCGTGGATCTTGGTATCGCCGGCAAGCGTGCCGCAGTCGCCGCCGCTTCGAAGGGACTCGGCTTCGGCGTTGCCGCCGCGCTCGCGGCGGAAGGAGTGCACGTCGCGATCTGCGGCCGCCACCGGGACACCATCGGCGATGCAGCCACACGTATCGGGCACGACACCGTGCCGATCGTCGCGGACGTGTCGAGCGTCGAGGGTTCACAAGGATTCGTACGTGACGCACGCGCTGCACTCGGCGGAATCGACATCCTCGTCCCGAACGCGGGTGGGCCCCCGCCCGGCGATTTCGCGCACACCACTGTCGATCAGTACCTCGAGGCGTTCGAGTTGAACTGCCGCGGCGGGATCGCGATGTGCTACGAAGCGGTGCCCGAGATGCGCGAGCGCGGATGGGGCAGAGTCGTCGCGATCACGTCGATCGCGGTGCGCCAGCCGATCCCGACGTTGATCCTGTCGAACACGGCACGGACCGGCTTCACAGGGTTCCTGCGCACGCTCGCACGTGAGATCGCGGGCGACGGAGTGACCGTGAACTCGCTCCTGCCCGGTCTCCATGCGACCGAGCGGGTGGCCGCGCTCCATTCCGGCGAGGGCGACCCGGGCGCGGGTGTGCCCGCCGGAAGGATCGGCGACCCCGCCGACTTCGGCCGCATCGCCGCGTTCGTCTGCTCGGAGCACGCGGGGTACCTGACCGGGACTGCGATCCAGGTCGACGGCGGCGTCTACGCCGCGCTGCTGTGATCACGAGCGAGACGCGCATCCTGACGACACATGCAGGGAGCCTGCCGCGACCGCCCGAGCTGGCCGAGATGCACGGGCGGCGGAGCCGGGGAGAGCCCGTCGCGGCCGAGGAGCTGCGCGCGATCATCGAGCGGGCGACCGCAGCAAGCATCGCGGCGCAGATCGATGCCGGCATCGACGTCGGC
>DASQHW010000324.1:0-6848 GCA_035631895.1 Acidimicrobiia bacterium
GACGAGGTCGTGACGGCGGCCGGCGGCCCGGGCGTGCCGGCGGCAAAGGGACCGACGTTGTGCCTCGGCTACTGGGACGACCCCGATGCCGACGCGCGCCTCTGGACGCGCGACGGATGGATGCGGATGGGTGACCTTGCCACGATCGACGCCGACGGGTACCTCACCGTGACAGGGCGCACGTCGGACTTCATCATCCGCGGTGGCAAGAACATCAGCGCCGCACAGGGCGAGCACGAGCTTGCGTCCCATCCCGCCGTCGCCCTCTGCGCGGCGGTGGCCATGCCCGACACGACGTTCGGCGAGCGGGTGTGCGTGTTCGTCGAGCTGCGGCCGGGCGCGGGCGCGCTGGACCTCGATGCCCTGCGCACCCATCTCGGCGCACGCGGCGTCGGCAAAGAGCTGTGGCCCGAGCACCTGGTCGTCGTCGACGCGCTGCCGCGCGCGCCCGGGGGCAAGATCGCCAAGGGCGAGCTGCGCATCCGCGCGCGCGAAGAGACACGCACGTAGCCCACGACGAGCGGCTGCCTGGTGCTACGCCACGACCTCGGCGGTCGCGACATGGTCGAACACGAGGCCACCATCTGGCCTGGCATCCACCGTGATCGTGTCGCCTTGCTGGTACGTGCCCTTCAGCAGCTCGAGCGCAATCGGGTCGGCGATCTCACGCTGCAGCACACGCTTCAAAGGTCGAGCGCCGAAATCGGGGTCGTAACCGGTCTGCGCGATCCAGTGCACTGCGGACGGCGTGAGCTCCAAGTTGAGCCCGCGCTCGGCGAGCCGGGCGCGCAACAGCTCCACCTGCAGGCCGACGATGCGTTCGATGTCCTCCTCCGACAGACGGTGGAACACGACGATCTCGTCGACCCGGTTGAGGAACTCGGGCTTGAAGTGCCCCCGGACCGCGGCCAGCACCTGTTCCTCCGACGCGCCCGCGCCGAGGTTCGAGGTCATGATCACCACCGTGTTCGTGAAATCGACGGTGCGGCCCTGGCCGTCGGTCAGACGGCCGTCGTCCATCAGCTGCAACAAGATGTTGAAGACGTCGGGGTGGGCCTTTTCGATCTCGTCGAGCAGGATCACGGCGTACGGACGCCGTCGTACGGCCTCGGTCAGCTGTCCGCCCTCCTCGTAGCCGACATAGCCGGGAGGCGCGCCGACGAGGCGAGACACGGCATGCTTCTCCATGTACTCCGACATGTCGATACGCAGCATCGCCCGCTCGTCGTCGAACAGGAACTCGGCAAGGGCCCGCGCGAGCTCGGTCTTTCCGACACCCGTCGGACCGAGGAACAGGAACGAGCCGATGGGCCGGTGCGGGTCCGACAATCCCGCGCGCGATCGCCGGATCGCGTTCGCCACCGCGGTCACCGCTTCGTTCTGGCCGACGACGCGCTCGTGGAGATGCTCCTCGAGACGCACGAGCTTCGCGAGCTCGCCTTCCATCAGCCGCGACACCGGCACGCCCGTCCACTTGGCCACGATCTCCGCGACGTCTTCTTCGTCGACCTCTTCCTTCAGCATGGCGCCGTCGTGCTGGAGCTCGTTCAGGCGCTCTGTCATCGCCTCGATCTCGCGGCCGACGATCGGGATGTGGCCGTAGCGCAGCTGCGCCGCCCGCTCGAGGTCGCCGTCGCGCTCGGCGCGTTCGGCCTCGAGCTTGGCCTGCTCCAACCGCTCCTTCGCGTCCTGGATCGCGACGATCGCGTCCTTCTCCGACTGCCAGTGCGCGACCATGCCGTCGCGCTCCTCGCGCAACGACTGGAGCTCCGCCTCCAGCGTCTGGAGACGGCCGCGCGACGCCTCGTCGGTCTCCTTCGCCAGTGCCGCCCGCTCGATCTCGAGCTGACGGATGCGTCGCTCGACGACATCGATCTCGAACGGCATCGAGTCGATCTCGATCCGTAGTCGCGATGCCGCCTCGTCGACGAGGTCGATCGCCTTGTCGGGAAGCTGACGGCCGGTGATGTACCGGTCGGAGAGCACGGCCGCGGCAACGAGCGCCGCGTCCTGGATGCGCACACCGTGGTGCACCTCGTAGCGCTCCTTCAGGCCGCGCAGGATCGCGATCGTGTCCTCGACGGACGGTTCGCCCACGAACACCGTCTGGAAGCGGCGCTCCAACGCGGCGTCCTTCTCGATGTACTTGCGGTACTCGTCGAGCGTCGTCGCACCGATGAGGCGCAACTCGCCGCGGGCGAGCATCGGCTTGATCATGTTGCCCGCGTCCACCGCGCCCTCGGCACCGCCGGCGCCCACGATCGTGTGCAACTCGTCGATGAACGTGACGATCTCGCCCTCGGAGTCGCTGATCTCCTTCAGCACCGCCTTGAACCGCTCCTCGAACTCGCCGCGGTACTTCGAGCCCGCGACCATCGAGCCGATGTCCAGAGCGATCACTCGCTTGTTGCGCAGGCCCTCCGGGACGTCGCCTTCGACGATCCGCCGCGCGAGCCCCTCGACGATTGCGGTCTTGCCGACGCCGGGTTCGCCGATCAGCACGGGGTTGTTCTTCGTGCGGCGCGAGAGCACCTGGATGATTCGGCGGATCTCCTCGTCCCTGCCGATGACCGGATCGATCTTTCCCTTGCGCGCGGCATCGGTCAGATCACGGCCGTACTTCTCGAGCGCCTGGTATTGCTCCTCGGGATTGTCGCTCGTGACGCGATGCGACCCGCGCACCTCGCGCAACGCCTCCAACGTGGCGTCACGGGTCACGCCGAAGCTGCGCAGAAGATCACCGACGCCGCCCGGCACCTCGGCCATCGCGAGCAGGATGTGCTCGGTCGAGACGTACTCGTCGCTCAACCCGGCACGTTCGTCGTCGGCCTTCTCGAGCACCCGGTACGTGCCCGCGGCGAGCTGCGCGTCGCGCACGGTCGCCCCGCTGACCCGCGGCAACTGCTGCAACACCTCGTCGACCTTGCGCCGGACGGCGCCGACGTCGATGCCGATGCGCTCGACGACACCCGACACGATGCCTTCGGGCTGATCGAGCAATGCCCGCAGCAGGTGCTCGGGGGCGATCTCGGTGTTGCCGGCGTCGCGGGCCAATGCCTGCGCGGCGGCGAACGCCTCCTGGGTCTTGCGGGTGAAGCGGTTGGGGTCTACGGGCATGACCGTTCTCGTTTCTCGTTATCTCGAGGATTGGATGCGGGAGAGCGCCGCGCTGCGCAGCGGCACGAGCTCGCGTTTGTACTGGCGGTGCGCGGCCGCGACCCGCTCCTCCATCTCCCGGACGAGCGCATCGAGGCGTCGTTCCAGTGCTGCGATTCGCTCATGTGCGGTGGACAGCTCGTCTTCGAGCGCGAGCACCTTCTGTACTCCTGCGAGCGACACACCCTCGTTGGTCAATTCTTGGATCCGGCGCAGCAGGACGATGTCACGGTCCGAGTAGCGACGGCTGCGGCCACTCGTGCGGGCGGGCGCGAGCAGTCCCTTGCGCTCGTAGATCCGCAGTGTCTGCGGATGCACGCCGGCGAGCTCGGCCGCGACCGAGATCACGTAGAGCGCTCTGCTGTCAGGATCCATCCTCGGGCCTCCGGTCGTGTTGCTGCGCCTCGGCGAACAGTCCCGCACGCGGGTCCTCGTCGAGGACTGCGCCGAGCGCCTCGAGCGCAGCACGCTGCTCGGCGTTGAGGTTCACGGGCACCCGCACGTCGACGGTGACGAGGAGGTCGCCGTTCTTGGCGCGGCTGCCGTCCATGCCGCGCCCGCGCACGCGCAGCACCTTGCCGGGCTGCGTGCCGGGCGGGATGCGCACGGTCACCTGCCCGTCGAGGGTCGGGACTTTCACGTCGGCGCCGAGCGCGGCCTCTGCAAGCGTGATCGGCAGGCGCAATGTGAGATCGTCGCCGCTGCGGCCGAACAACGCATGCGGGCGCACGTGCACGACGACGTGCAGGTCACCGGGTGGGCCGCCGTTGGCACCGGCGGCACCGCGGCCCTTCACCCGGATGCGTTGACCGTCCGCCACGCCCGCGGGGATACGAACCTTCACCTCGCGCGCACGCATCTCGACGCCCCGTCCCTTGCAGTTCGGGCACGGCTTCGGGATGACCTGGCCGGGACCGCCGCAGTTCGGGCACACCTGCGAGAACGAGAACGGGCCCTGATCGACCGCGATCGTGCCCGTGCCGTGGCATTCGGGGCACGTCTCGGGCGTGGAGCCGGGCGCGGCGCCCGAACCCGCACACGTCGCGCAGGTGGCGTCGGCGCGGAACCGCACGGTGGACGTGGGGCCGCGCAACGCGTCCTCGAACGAGAGGTGCAACTCCGTCTCGAGATCGTGACCGCGGCGGGGTTCGGCCGCGCGGCGCTGGCGACGCGCCCCGAACAGGTTGCCGAACAGGCCACCGAGGTCGCCGAGATTGCCTTCGAAGTTGAAGGCCTGGCCTGCCCCGCCGGGACCGAAGCCGCCGTACCCGCCCGGACCGACGCCGGACGCGACCATGCGCCGCACCTCGTCGTACTCCGCACGCTTGGCCGTGTCGCCGAGCACGTCGTACGCCGCCGAGATCTCCTTGAACCGCTCCTCGGCATCCTTGTTTCCCGCGTTCGCATCCGGGTGGTACTGCTTCGCGAGCTTCTTGTAGGCGCGTGAGATGTCCTTGTCGGTCGCGCCCTCGGGCACGCCGAGCACGGAGTAGTAATCCTTCTCGAACCACTCACGCTGCGCGGCCACTTGTTCCTCTGGTTCTCTCGTGCCTAATTCTTCGTGACCTTCACCATCGCCGGCCGCAGGACCCGGCCGCTCAACCGCCAGCCGGTGCGCAGCACGTCGCCGACGTGCGGCTCACCGTCACCTTCGTCCTGCATCACCGCCTCGTGCTGGTTCGGGTCGAACACGGCACCGTGCGCGTCGATGCGCTCGAGACCGGCGCGTTCCAACACGCCGACGAGCTCCGCGAACGCGAGCTCGATCCCCTTGCGCACCTTCTCGTCGACGTCGCCCGCCTGGAGGTTGTGCACCGCAAGCTCGAAGCTGTCGAGCACCGGGAGCAGCTGTTCGAGCAGGCCCTCGGTCGCGCGCTCCACCAGCGCGGTCTGCTCGCGCAGCACACGCTTGCGGTAGTTCTCGAAGGCGGCCTGGAGACGCCGGGTGGTGTCGAGGAGCTCGTCTCGCTCACGTTGGAACGCGTCCAGGTCCTTCTCGAGCTGTGCGGCTTCGGCCTCGGCGTCGGCCGGATCCTGCGCTGCAGGATCCGGCGTCGGGCCGTCTTGATGGGTCGACTCCACGCTCTACGCCTCCCTACCGAAGTCACCCACGAGTCACGCGCTCTGCTGATCGTCGTCGATGATCTCGGCGTCGGCGACCTCGTCGTCGGACGGCTGCTGGCCACCTGCCCCGCCGGGCGCCGACTGCTGCGCCTGCACGTTCTCGTAGAGCTTGCGGGTGAACTCGTTGCTCGCCGCGAGCAGTGACTCGTGCGCCGACTTCACCGCTTCGATGTCCGCTCCCGCCAGCGCGTCCTTCAAGCGCTTCAGCGCGTCCTCGATCTTCTGGCGTTCGTCGGCAGGAACCTTGTCACCCTGCTCCTTCAGCAGGTTCTCGGTCTGCCACGCGAGCTGGTCGGCGGTGTTCCGCGTCTCGGCCTCCTCGCGCTTGCGGCGGTCCTCCTCGGCGTGCGCCTCCGCGTCCTTGATCATCTGGTTGATGTCGTCCTTGCCGAGCGCGGTGCCGCCGGAGATCACCATCGACTGCTCCTTGCCCGTACCGAGGTCCTTGGCGGACACGTGCACGATGCCGTTCGCGTCGATGTCGAACGTGACCTCGATCTGCGGCACGCCGCGCGGCGCCGGCGGCAGGCCGGTGAGCGTGAACGTGCCGAGCGGCTTGTTGCGGTACGCCATCTCGCTCTCGCCCTGCAGCACCTTGATCTCGACCGACGGTTGGTTGTCGTCGGCGGTCGTGAAGGTCTCGGAGCGCTTCACGGGGATCGTCGTGTTGCGATCGATGAGCTTGGTCATGATCTGACCCTTGGTCTCGATGCCGAGCGACAACGGTGTGACGTCGAGCAGGAGGATGTCCTTGACGTCACCCTTCAACACACCGGCCTGGATCGACGCGCCTGCGGCGACGGCCTCGTCCGGGTTGACGCCCTTGTGCGGCTCCTTGCCGGTCAGTTCGTGCACCAGGTCCGCGACCGCGGGCATGCGGGTCGAGCCGCCGACGAGGATGACATGGTCGATCTTCGACTTGTCGAGACCGGCGTCGCGGATCGCTTGCTCGAACGGGCCACGGCACGCTTCGAGCAGATCGCGGGTCATCTCCTGGAAACGACCGCGCGTGAGCGACATCTCGAGGTGGAGCGGGCCATCGCTGGTCGCCGTGATGAACGGCAGGTTGATCGTCGTCTCCTGAAGGTTCGAGAGCTCGATCTTCGCCTTCTCGTCGGCTTCCTTCAGGCGCTGGATCGCCATCTTGTCGACGGAGAGGTCGACGCCGTGCGCGTTCTTGAACTCGGTGACCATCCAGTCGATGACGCGCTGGTCCCAGTCGTCACCGCCGAGGTGCGTGTTGCCGGACGTCGACTTGACCTCGAAGACGGCGTCGCCGATCTCGAGGACCGACACGTCGAAGGTGCCGCCGCCGAGGTCGAACACGAGGATCGTCTGGTCCGACTCCTTGTCGAGCCCGTAGGCCAGCGACGCGGCGGTCGGCTCGTTGATGATGCGCTTGACGTCGAGGCCGGCGATGCGGCCGGCGTCCTTGGTCGCCTGGCGCTGGCTGTCATTGAAGTAGGCGGGCACCGTGATGACGGCCTGCGTGATCCGCTCCCCCAGGTAGGCCTCGGCCGCTTCCTTGAGCTTGCGGAGGATCATGGCCGAGATCTCGGGCGGGGCAT
>DASQHW010000325.1:0-12534 GCA_035631895.1 Acidimicrobiia bacterium
CGCGTGCGCACGAAGACGCCGAGCGGCGCCGAGGTGCGCAGTTGTATGCGCACGACACGAAACACCCCTCGCCGGGCCGCTCGGTCGCCACGCCGTTCCGGCTGGTCGCCATCCCGGCCGGGCTCGCGCTCGGCGCCGTCGGTGCCATCGCCGCGGAGCGTCTCGGTCTTCCCGCCGTGGTCGGCTTCGCCGGAGGCATGTTGGCGGCGGCATTGAGTGTGCTCGCGTTGCCGTCGATTCCCACACGCCGTGCCGCCGTCTTGCTGCTCGGCGTCGGCGGGCTCGGTGCGCTGCGGCATGCGCCGTACCCGGGTGCCGACCGCGTCTGGCTGCTCGGCACCTGGGCCGCGGCCACGCTGGTCGCGCTCGTCCTCGTCGATCGTGCCGACGCCGAGGCCGTGCCGGCACTCGAAGGCGGCGCGCCCCTGCGGCCGCGCTCGCGCGAGGTGCTGCGCATCTCCGTGGTGCTCGCGGTGATCGCGGCCGTCGCGGCCGTCGCGCTCGTGCCCGTGGTCACCGACCGGCTGGGACGTCACGTATGGCCCGGCCTCGAGCCGGGCTCCGGAGACATTCGCGACGCTCCGGCTTCGCTGCGCAGCACCGACATGCTCGACATGACGACGCGACCGAGGCTCTCCGACAAGGTGGTGTTCACCGTGGACTCGCCGCGCGCGAGCTTTTGGCGGGGCGAGACCTTCGACGTCTGGGACGGCCATACGTGGAGGCGCTCGGACGAAGGCAGCAAGTTCCTCACCGACCGGGGCAACGGCAACCAGGTGCAGATCCCTGCCGCGGCCGAGGACACCGGAGCGCGCATCGGCCAGGAGCTCCGGCAGACGTTCCACATCGAGAGCGGGTTCTCGGACATCGTGTTCGCCGCGCCCAGCCCGCGGGAGATCGACACCGACAAGCTGGTGCGCTATCGCCCGGAAGGGACCGCCGAGCTCGCCGGCGGCACGTCGAGCGGTTTCGGCAAGGGAGCGGTGTACACGGTCGTGAGCCGCCGCCTGCCCGCCACCGCCGCGGACCTCCGCGCTGCCGACCGCCAACCCGTGGCGCCGCCGGTCGTCGCGCAATACGCGCAGCCCGTCGAGAGCACCACCGAGCGCGTCCGCGCGCTGGCCCGCGACATCACTGCCGGCCAGCCGACCGTCTACGACAAGATCCTCGCGATCGAAGCGTGGCTCGGCGCGCACACGCGTTATTCGCTGAACGCGCCGCTGTCGTCGCCCGGCGTCGACGTGGTCGACGACTTCTTGTTCCAGACACGCCTCGGTTGGTGTGAGCAGATCGCGAGCAGCCTCGTGGTGCTGGCGCGCAGCGCCGGCATCCCGGCGCGGCTCGCGACGGGCTTCGTCCCCGGCGAGCGTGACGCGCTGACCGGAAGATTCGTCGTCCGCGAACGCGAGGCCCATGCGTGGGCGGAGATCTTCTTCCCGGGCGTCGGATGGCAGGGGTTCGACCCGACCGCAGCAGTACCGCTCGCGGGCGACGCCAGGACCGGAGGCTCGATGCTCTCCGATCTGCGCCGTCAGGCGCCGTTGCTCGCCGTCGGCGCGGCCGTGCTGCTGCTGCTCGCGCTGGCGCTGCCCGCCGTCCGCTCGACGGTGCTGCGGCGGCGCTCGCGCCGCGCGTCCTGGGCTGCGCGTGCCTTCGACCGTCTCGAGCGCATCGGGCGCAAGGCGGGACGCCCACGCGCGCCCGCCGAGACGCCCCGTGAGTACGCGCATGCGCTGGCGCACCGACTGGGCACGCCGGGGCTCGACACGGTCGGGGCCGCGCTCGACGCCGACGCGTACTCGGCCGCGGGCGCGCCGCCGGAAGCGCGAGCAGCCGCGGACGCGGTGCTAACCTCACTCTGATCGTTCTGGCCGTGAAGGGGATCCCGTGAGGTCCCTACGGAGGGAATCGGCATGCAGGCGCGCAAGCACGCGCAAGCGAACGCAGACGGCACCGCAACGGGGCTCGTGCTGCGGACACGGGTCTTCGATGCTGCCGACCTCCGCCGGGCGCTGACCCGCATCGCCCACGAGATCGTCGAACGCAATCACGGCGCGGACGATGTCGTCCTGGTCGGCCTCTACACACGCGGGGTCGCGCTCGCGCGCCGCCTCGCCGCCGCCGTCGCCTCGTTCGAGTCGGTCGAGCCCGCAGTCGGCGCGCTGGATGTGGCCTTCTACCGCGACGACATCGGCCTCCGTCCCGTCGCACCCCTGGGCCCCACGGAGGTCCCGGACGTGCGCGGCAAGGTGGTGGTGCTCGTCGACGACGTCCTGTTCACGGGCCGGACGGCGCGTGCCGCACTCGAAGCCCTTCTCGAGCTCGGGCGCCCACGCGCCGTGCAGCTCGCGGTGCTCGTGGACCGTGGCCACCGCGAGCTGCCGTTGCGCGCGGACTACGTCGGCAAGAACCTGCCGACTCGCGTCACCGAGGACGTGCAGGTGCGGATGGCCGAAGTCGACGGCGGCGACGACGGTGTCGAGCTCTGGGGAGAGGCCGAATGAACCACCTGCTTTCCGTCGACGATCTGGGGCCGCGGCAGGGCATCGAGGCGATGCTCGACCTCACCGAGTCGTTCGTGGAGGTGACCCGGCGCGACATCCCCAAGGTTCCGGCCCTGCGCGGCAAGACCGTCGTGTCGCTGTTCTACGAGGAGTCGACGCGTACGCGCCTTTCGTTCGAGACGGCGGCCAGGCGGCTCGGGGCCGACACGATGACATTCGCGGTCGGCACGTCCTCGGTGAAGAAGGGCGAGAGCCTGCTCGACACGGTGCAGACGATCGAGGCGATGGGCATCGACGCAATCGTCGTGCGGCACTCGTCGGCCGGCGCGCCGCACCGCGTCGCGTCCTGGACGTCGGCCGCGGTGGTGAGTGCGGGTGACGGATGCCACGAGCACCCGACGCAAGCGCTGCTCGACGCGTTCACGCTCCGGCGACACCGGGGACCGTCGCTCGACGGGTGCCGCGTCGCGATCGTCGGGGACGTGAAGCACTCGCGAGTCGCGCGCAGCAACATCAAGACGCTCGACCGGCTCGGATGCGAGCTGACGCTCGTCGGTCCGCCGACGCTCATGCCCGAGCGGCTCGACGATTGGCCCGTGCGCGTCGCGTACGACCTCGACGAGGTGCTGCCGGACGTCGACGTCGTGTATCTGCTGCGCATCCAGCACGAGCGCATCGGTGAGGCGTTGTTCCCCTCGATCCGCGAATACTCGACGCGCTGGGGTCTCACGGCCGAGCGGGCGGCGCGGTTGAAGCCCGACACGTTCGTGATGCACCCGGGGCCGATGAACCGGGGTGTCGAGATCGCGGGCGTCGTCGCGGATTCGGCGCGGTCGCTGGTCACCGAGCAGGTCACGAACGGTGTGGCGGTACGCATGGCCGTGTTGTGGACGCTCCTGGGTTCGGGAGGCCCGTTTGTCTGACCGGGAGCTGCTCGTGCGCGGCGGACGCGTGATCGACGAGACCGGCGAGCGGCCGGCCGACGTGCGGGTCGTCGACGGTGTGATCGCCGAGGTGGGCACGTCGCTCGCGCCCGGCCCGGGCGCGACCGTGCTCGATGCCGAGGGCTGTGTCGTCGCGCCGGGCCTCGTCGACCTGCAGGTGCACTTCCGTGAGCCGGGACGCGAGGACAGCGAGACGATCGAGACCGGCGCGCGCGCTGCCGCGCTCGGCGGATGCACCGCGGTCGTGTGCATGCCGAACACCGAGCCGCCCCTGGACGACGCGGCGGTGGTGCAGTCGGTGCTCGAGCGGGCGCGCGTGGTCAATCTGTGCGACGTCCGGCCGGCGGGTTGCATCACCAAGGGGCGGCGCGGCGAGGAGCTGGCGCCGATGGGGGAGCTGTACGACCTCGGCGTGCGCGTGTTCACCGACGACGGCGATTGCGTGGCCGACGCGTCGGTGATGCGACGCGCGTTCGAGTACGTCTCGGCATTGCAGGGTGCAGTGCTCGCCCAGCACGCCGAGGACCCTGCGCTCGTGCGCGGCGGCCACATGCACGAAGGCGCGTGGTCCGCGCGACTCGGCATCCCGGGACGGCCCGCGGAGGCGGAGTCTTCGATCGTCGCCCGCGACCTCGCGCTGGCGCGGCGCACCGGGGGTCGGTACCACGTGCTGCACCTCTCGTGCGCGGCGTCGGCCGCGTTGGTGCGGGCCGCAAAGGCCGAAGGCGTGCCGGTCACCGCGGAGTGCACACCACAACATCTCGTGCTGACCGACGAGGCCTGCAGCGGTTTCGACCCGGTGTTCAAGATGAATCCGCCGTTGCGCGAGCAGGGGGACGTCGACGCGCTGCGCGCCGCCGTTCGGGACGGCACGATCGACGCGATCGCTACCGACCACGCGCCGCACGCGCCCGAGACCAAGGACGTGCCGTTCGAGGAGGCGCCGCCGGGGATGCTGGGGGTGGAGACCGCGCTCGCCGTCGTGTGCACGACCCTCGTCGACACCGGAGTGCTCACCCTTGCGCAGGCGCTCGCGGCCATGTCGTGGAAGGCCGCGCGCGTCGCCGGGCTCGATTCCCGCGGGCATGGCGGCCCGGTCGCGCCCGGCCGGCCCGCACACCTGTGTGTGATCGATCCGGCGCGCCAGTGGGTCGTCGACGGGACGCGCCTCGCCAGCCGGTCGCGCAACACGCCGTGGGAGGGCTGGAAGCTCACCGGCAAGGTACGGCACACGATCTACGGCGGTACTCCCGTCGTCCGAGATGACGAGGCCACCGGATGATCCCGGGGAACGACGGAGGCGTTCGTGGCTGACGCGCTGCTGGTGCTCGCAGACGGGACGACGTTCGAGGGTGAAGCCGTCGGGTATGCGCCGCCCGACGGGGTTGCCACCGGGGAGGTCGTGTTCAACACCGCGCTCTCCGGATACCAGGAGATCGTCACCGACCCGTCGTACGCGGGCCAGATCATCACGTTCACGTACCCGCACATCGGCAACTACGGCATCAACGAGCGGGACGACCAGGCGCGCGTCCCGCACTGCCGCGGTGTGGTCGTGCGCGACCTGGCCCGCCGCGCGTCGAATTGGCGCGCGACCGAGCACCTCGACGCCTTCCTCCGCCGGCACAAGGTGCCGGGCATCACGGGCATCGACACCCGCCGGCTGACACGTCACATCCGCCAGGCGGGCGCGATCCCCGGAGCCTTCGGGGTCGCGGACCGGGACACCTTGCTCGCGGCGGCGGAGCGCGACGGCGGCACCGACGGCTGCGATCTCGCGTCCGCGGTCACGACCGCGCAGCCCTACACGATCGGGCCCGACGCCGCGAGCCTGTACGTCGTCGCGTACGACTTCGGCATCAAGCGCTCCATCCTCGACCATCTGGTCGGGGAGGGGTGTCAGGTCGAGGTCGTCCCGGCCCGCCCGCCTGCCGAAGAGGTGCTCGCCCGCGCGCCGGCCGGCGTGTTCCTGTCGAACGGGCCGGGCGACCCGGCGGCGGTCACCGACGCGGCACGCAACGTGCGTGAGCTCGTGGGCAAGCTGCCGGTGTTCGGCATCTGCCTCGGGCACCAGATCATGAGCCTCGCCCTCGGCGCCCGCACGTTCAAGCTCCGGTTCGGGCACCACGGCGGCAACCATCCGGTGCGTCACGTCCCGACCGGGCGGGTGGAGATCACGAGCCAGAACCACAACTACGCGGTCGACGCGGACTCACTGCCGGAAGGCTCCGTGGTCTCGCACCTCAACCTCAACGACGGCGACATCGAGGGTGTGCACACGGGCGGCCTGGGCGCATTCAGCGTGCAATACCACCCCGAGGCCGGGCCCGGGCCGCACGACGCCCGCTACCTGTTCAAGGAGTTCACCGAGCTGATGAGGGCCGGCTGACGACATGCCCAAGCGCGACGACCTCGAATCGATCCTGCTGATCGGCAGCGGCCCGATCGTCATCGGGCAGGCGTGCGAGTTCGACTACTCGGGCACGCAGGCCTGCCGCGTGCTCCGTGAGGAGGGATACCGCGTCGTCCTCGTGAACTCGAACCCGGCGACGATCATGACCGATCCGGAGTTCGCGGACGCGACCTACGTCGAGCCGCTCGACGTCCCCACGATCACGCGCATCATCGAGAAGGAACGTCCCGACGCGCTGCTGCCGACGCTCGGCGGCCAGACGGGGCTCAACCTCGCGGTCGCGCTCCATGATGCGGGAGTGCTCGACCGTTTCGGCGTCGAGCTCATCGGGGCGAACGTCGAAGCGATTCGCACGGCCGAGGATCGGCAGCGCTTCAAGCTCGCGATGACCGAGATCGGGCTGCAGGTTCCCCCGTCCGGCATTGCGTACACCGTGGACGAGGCACTCGTCGTCGCGCAGCAGGTCGGGTACCCCGTGATCGTGCGGCCGGCGTTCATTCTCGGCGGCGGCGGCACCGGCATGGCGCACGGCGTGGACGAGATGCATCGCGTCGCCGAGCGCGGCCTCGCCGCGAGCCCGATCTCGGAGATCCTCATCGAGCGCAGCATCAGCGGCTGGAAGGAATACGAGCTCGAAGTGATGCGTGACCACGCCGACAACGTCGTGGTGATCTGCTCGATCGAGAACGTCGACCCGATGGGTGTCCACACCGGCGAGTCGATCACCGTTGCACCGGCGCAGACGCTGACCGACGTCGAGTACCAGCAGATGCGCGACGCCGCGTTCGCGTGCATCCGACGCATCGGCGTCGAGACCGGCGGCTCCAACGTGCAGTTCGCGGTGCATCCCCGCACCGGCGAGCAGGTGATCATCGAGATGAATCCCCGCGTCTCGCGGAGCAGCGCGCTCGCGAGCAAGGCGACGGGCTTCCCGATCGCAAAGATCGCGGCCAAGCTCGCGGTGGGGTACCGGCTCGACGAGATACAGAACGACATCACCCGCGAGACGCCTGCAAGCTTCGAGCCGACGATCGACTACGTGGTCACGAAGTTCCCGCGGTGGGCCTTCGAGAAGCTGCCGGGCGCGGCACCGGTCCTGGGCACGCAGATGCAGTCGGTCGGCGAAGTGATGGCGATCGGCCGCACGTTCGCGGAATCGCTGCAAAAGGCGGTCCGCTCCCTCGAGACCGGACGGCTCGGCCTGAACTGCGATCCGACCGAGCGCGAGCTCGACGCGTTCGGTGACGACGAGCTCGTATCGAGCGCGGCGGTCCCGACGCCCGAGCGCCTGTTCCACGTCGAGGCGGCGCTGCGGCGGTTCGTGTCGGTGGAGCGCGTGCACGAGGTCACGAACATCGACCCGTGGTTCTGCGACCAGATCCTGCAGATCGTCGAGGAGCGCGACCGCCTCGAGCAGCTGGGCCTGCAGCAGATGACGCGGGCCGACTGGCGTCGCGCGAAGCGGCTGGGTTTTGGCGACGGCCAGCTCGCATACCTGTGGGGGGTGCCGCAGGCCGACATACGCGCGGCGCGGCTCGCTGCGGGGGTGCGTGTCACGTACAAGACCGTCGACACGTGCGCCGCCGAGTTCTCCGCGTTCACGCCGTACCACTACGGCACCTATGAGGACACCGACGAGATCGCGCCGCTCACCAAGCCGGCGGTCGTGATCCTCGGGAGCGGCCCGAATCGCATCGGCCAGGGTGTGGAGTTCGACTACTGCTGCGTGCACGCCGCGTTCGCGCTGCGTGACGCGGGATTCGAGACCGTGATGGTCAACTGCAACCCCGAGACGGTCTCCACCGACTACGACACGAGTGACCGGCTGTTCTTCGAGCCGCTCACCGAGGAAGACGTCCTCAACATCTGCGAGCGTCTCACGGACAGCGGCGGACCGGGCGGCCTGAAGGGCGTCATCGTGAGCCTCGGGGGCCAGACGCCGTTGAAGCTCGCACATGTGCTCGAGCGCAACGGGATCCCGGTGCTCGGTACGTCTCCTTCCTCGATCGACGCGGCCGAGGACCGCGAGCAGTTCAACGCGTTGTGCACGAAGCTCGGCATCCCGCAACCCCCCGGTGGGACCGCGACAAACGTCGACGAGGCCCAACGCATCGCGAACGAGATCCACTATCCGGTGCTCGTACGCCCCTCCTACGTCCTCGGCGGTCGCGCGATGCAGATCGTCTATGACGACACGGATCTCCGGCGCGCGATGGTGGAGCTCACGCACACGGGTTCACTCGGGCGTGAGGGCGGCCTGTCGCTCGAACGACCGGCGCTCATCGACCGCTTCCTCGAGGACGCCGTCGAGGTCGATGTCGACGCGTTGCGCGACCGTACGGGTGAAGTCCTGATCGGCGGCGTGATGGAGCACATCGAGGAAGCGGGTGTGCATTCCGGTGACTCCGCGTGCGCGATCCCGCCACCGACGCTTGCCGCGGACGTGATCCGCACGATCGAACAGCACACCTGCGCGCTCGCGGAGGCACTCGATGTGATCGGGCTGTGCAACGTGCAGTACGCAGTGAAGGACGACACCGTCTTCGTCATCGAGGCGAACCCGCGCGCGAGCCGTACCGTGCCGTTCGTGAGCAAGGCGACCGGTGTGCCGCTCGCGAAGGTCGCCGCGCGCGTGATGCTCGGCGCCACGCTCGAGGAGCTTCGCGAAGAGGGACTGTTGCACCCACCGGCGGAGGGCGGCCACGTCGCGGTGAAGGAAGCGGTGCTGCCGTTCGGTCGTTTCCCCGACGTCGACACGATCCTCGGTCCGGAGATGCGGTCGACGGGCGAGGTGATGGGCATCGACCGCACGTTCGGGATGGCCTTCGGGAAGAGTCAGGCGGGCGCGGGCAACACGCTGCCGCACCGCGGCACGGTCTTCCTGTCGCTCGCCGATCGCGACAAGAACGCCGGGTTGCTCGCCGCGCGTCGCTTCGCCGAGCTCGGATTCGCGATCGCGGCCACCGCGGGCACCGCGCGCGCGCTCGACGAGAACGGGGTGCCCGTCGACACCGTCGTTGCGAAGGTCGGCGAGGACGTCGGGGTGGACGCCGTGGACCTGATCTCCTCGGGCAAGGTCGACTTCGTCGTCAACACTCCGCGCGGCCGTGGCCCCCGGGCCGACGGGATGCACATCCGCCGCGCGGCCCTGTCCCACGGCGTCGCCTGCGTCACCACGGTGTCGGCCGCCCTCGCCGCTGCCGCCGGCATCTCCGAGGAGCTTGCCCGGCCGCCCGAGGTCCGGTCCCTGCAGGAGTACCACGACGACGGCCAGCTCCGGCTCGAGGTATGAGATCCCGGCGATCTCGGGCTGCACGCGCCGGACCGGACGCCGGCGCCCGGGTCGATCTCGGCGTCGACCTCGGGCCCGTCCGCTTGCCCAACCCGATCGTCGCCGCGTCGGGCACGTTCGGCCACGGCGCCGAAGTCGCCCGGTTGTGCCCCCCCGGCGGGATCGGCGCGGTGACGGCGAAGTCGGTGGCGATCTTCGCGTCGGAGGGAAACCCACCGTTGCGCGTCACCGAAGCGCCCGGTGGCGGCATGTTGAACTCCGTCGGTCTGCCCGGCCCGGGCGTCGACGCGTGGATCATGCACGACCTCCCGGCGCTCGAAGGTCATGGCGCGCGTGTGATCGCGTCGATCTGGGGTCGCAGCATCGAAGAGTTCGAAAAGGCGGCGCGCGCGCTCGAACCGGTCGCGCATCGCCTCACCGCGATCGAAGTGAACCTGTCGTGCCCGAACGTCGAGGACCGCGCGCATGTGTTCGCGCATTCGCCGCACGCGACGCGCGAGGCGACGAGTGTGGTGGTCGACGCGCTCGGCGGCAACGTGACCGTGTTCGCGAAGCTGTCGCCGAATGTCACCGACATCGTCGAGATCGCGACCGCCGCACTCGAGGGCGGCGCAACCGGCCTCACGCTCGTCAACACCGTGATGGGTCTCCTGATCGACGCGACCGCGCGCGCGCCGCGCCTCGGCGCGGGTGGTGGGGGACTCAGCGGACCACCCATCAAACCGATCGCGCTTCGCGCGGTTGGGGATGTCGCGCGCGCGCATCCCCGCGTGCCGATCATCGGCACAGGCGGGGTGACGACCGGCGAAGACGCGGTCGAGATGCTTCTCGCAGGCGCACACGCGGTAGGTGTCGGCACCGCGACGTTTCGCGAGCCGCGCGCGACCCTGCGCATCGTCGACGAAGTCCGCATGTGGTGCGCGCGCAATGGCGTGGCGCGCGTGCGCGACCTCACGGGAGGGATGCAATGACGACGTTCGGCACGACGCCGGTACGCGACCGTTTGGCGGTCGCGCTCGACGTCCCGGATCTCGACGCCGCCGAACAGCTGGCCAAGGAGGTGAGCCCATGGTGCGGCGTCGCGAAGGTCGGTCTCGAGCTGTTCTCGGCGGCCGGGCCCGAGGCCATCAGCCGGATGCGGGCGCTGGACCTGAAGGTGTTCGCGGACCTGAAGCTGCACGACATCCCGACGACCGTCGGGCGCGCGGCACGCGTCCTCGGGAAGCTGGGCGCCCAGTACGTGAACTTCCACGCCGCGGGCGGTGTCGACATGCTGCGCGCAGCAGTCGAAGGCCTTGCCGAGGGCGCGGCGGACGCGAACCACCCGTCACCGCTGCCGATCGCGGTCACCGTGCTCACGAGCGACCCTGACGCGAGCCAGTTCGACGCGCGTCTCGCAGCCGCGATCGAGAGCGGCTGCCGTGGTGTGGTGTGCTCCGCACACGAGGTCGCTCGCGTGCACGACGCGCGCCGCGACTTCGTCACGATCGTTCCGGGCGTCCGCTTCGACGACGGCGCGCGCCACGACCAGGCGCGCGTCGGTACACCTGAGACGGCCACGCGCGCCGGCGCGGACGTGCTCGTCGTCGGTCGCGCGGTGACGCACGCGAACGATCCGCGCGCCGCCGCCGAACGCGTCTTCGACGCGGTCACGCGTGCGCTCGCGAGCCGCTAGCGCGTCGAACGCGCTTGCGCAAGCGGTCGCCCAGTTGCGACGAGGCCGTGTATCGCTATGCTGAACCGCTGCATTCCCCGCCCGGCGGAGGCGGGGAACCAGATCGCCACTTGCCCCGTTGCCGCCCCCGTGGAGGACACCATGGCGAACCCGCCTCAGCTCACGCCGGAGCAGCGTCAGCTCGCGCTCGAGAAGGCGGCCGCCGCGCGTCGCCAGCGGGCCGAGGTGAAGGACAAGTTGAAGATCGGATCGCTCACCTTGTCGGAGCTGTTCGATGCAGCCGACACCAAAGACGGTGCCGGCGAGATGCTCGCAAAGCTGAAAGTCGTGAGCGTGCTCGAGTCGTTGCCGGGCGTTGGCAAGGTGCGGGCGCGCAACATCATGTCCGAGCTCGAGATCTCCGAGAGCCGCCGGTTGCGCGGCCTCGGCGCGAACCAGCGTCGGGCGCTGCTCGACAAGTTTGCCTGAGCCCGGGCAATCCCGAGGCCGGCCGGAGGCGACGCCGCCCCCGAGCGTCGCGAATATGCCCAACCGCGGCGTTCTGCTCGTTCTCGCCGGGACATCAGGCGCAGGGAAGGGCACAGTGGGCGCGCGACTGCGCGCGATGGATCCCGGACTGCACTGGTCGGTCTCGTGGACGACGCGCCCCCGACGGCCGAACGAGGTCGCCGATGTCGATTACCACTACGTCTCGCGCGAGGCATTCGAGCGGCTCCGCGACGAGGGGGGTTTCCTCGAGTGGTTCGAGGTCTACGGGGACCTGAAGGGCACTCCGAGGCATTTCGTCCTCGACCAGCTCGCGTCCGGGCGCGACGTCATGCTCGAGATCGACGTGCAAGGCGCCCTTGCCGTGAAACAGGCGCTGCCCGAGGCGCTGCTCGTGTTCGTCAAGGCGCCGAGCCGCGCCGAGCAACGCCGGCGGCTCGAAGCGAGGGCCGCAGTCACGGGCGAGGCGGCCGAGAGCATCGAACGGCGCCTCGGCCATGCCGACGAGGAGGAACGCATCGGCGAGACGGAGTTCCACCGGGTCGTGGTCAACGACGATGTCGATCGGGCGGCTGCCGAGATCGCTGGTATCCTGGCCAACCGCCGTACTGCGGGCGAATCCTCCCAAGGAGCCTGATGGCAGAGCGCCGCCCTTCGCTGATGAACCCCCGAATCGAGCAGCTGATGGGCCAGGTGGATTCGAAATTCACGCTCGTGACCCTCGCAGCCATGCGTGCCCGCGAGATCAACGACTACTACAACCAGCTCGGCGAGGGCCTCGGCCGGATCGTGCCGCCGCAGGTCACGTCGCTCTCGCGCAAGCCGCTGTCGATCTCGCTCGAGGAGGTCGCGACCGGCAAGATCGTGTACGAGCGGATCGAGCCCGAAGACGCGACTGCCGGTGGGGGCGATGCAGCCGCCGACGGCGCGGAGGCGGACGTTCCGCCCGACGCAACCGCCTGAGCCGCCGGGAACGCAGGTGCCTTCCTCGATGCCCCGGGTCGTCCTGGGCGTCTGCGGGGGTATCGCGGCGTACAAGGCCGTCGAGGTCTGCCGGCGCCTCGTCGACGCCGGCGTGCACGTCGCACCGGTGCTGACCGAGGACGCGCAGCGTTTCGTCGGCGCGCTCACGTTCTCCGCGCTCGCGTCGGAGCCGGCGCGTACGGCGCTCTTCGGCGCCCCGGAGCCCATTCCGCACACACGCCTCGGCCAGTCGGCCG
>DASQHW010000326.1:0-2489 GCA_035631895.1 Acidimicrobiia bacterium
CGCACTTTCGGGTGCGAGACATGTGTGCCCTTGAACACCTTCGGAAAGTTCACCAGGAACTCCGCCTTCGACATCGCACTGACCACCGTGACGTCGAGGAGTCCGTCGTCGAGGCGCGCGGCCGGCGTGACGCGCATACCGCCCGCGTATGCCGGACCGTTGCCCACTGCGACGAGCCAGGCGCGCAGCTCGTGCTCGGCACCGTCGACCGAGAGAAGGAAGGGATGAGGTTTGTACACCGCCAGCGT
Source organism: Acidimicrobiia bacterium (assembly GCA_035631895.1). GTDB lineage: Bacteria > Actinomycetota > Acidimicrobiia > IMCC26256 > PALSA-610 > DASQHW01. Next base: position 249 of record DASQHW010000326.1, read on the forward strand.
GCGGAGCACGGCGGCCACGTACAAGGTTGTGCCCGAAAGACGCTGCACGGTGTTCGCCCAGCGGTTGGCCTCCGCGTCGAAACCCGACGCGGTCACGCACGTGTACCAGCGCCCGTTGACACGACCGAGATCGACCAATCGATCGGTGCCGCCGGCGAGCGCTCGGAACCCCTCGAGCGGGTGCTTTGCGTCGTAGCCGAGAACGCGCGCGAAGTCGTTGCCCGCTCCCGTCGGCACGACCGCGAGCCGGCGGCCCGTATCGGCCGCGACGCCGGCGACCTCGGTGACGAGGCCGTCGCCGCCGCATGCGACGAGATCGTTGCCCATCTCGGCCGCGGCGAGCGCCAGTTTCGCGGGTGCGCCCGGCTCGGGAGAGACGTGCAGCTCCGCACCGGCAGCTTGTGCGGCAAGTGTGAGCTCGGGAAGGAGTTTTCGTGTGCGGCCGCGTCCCGCCGCCGGATTGACGATCGCCGTCCACGGCACGGCGGGGAGGCTAGCTATCGTCGGCGCATCGTGCGGACGCAGCGGAGCCAGGGATGGCGCAGCGAGGGAGCCCGGTGACACTCGAGTTGGACCTTGCCCACGTTCCCGCACACGTGGCCATCGTGATGGACGGGAACGGCCGATGGGCCCAGCAGCGCGGGTTGAAGCGCACCGAGGGCCACGCCGCCGGTGAGGAGGCCCTCTTCGACACCGTCGACGGCGCGCTCGAAATCGGCCTGTCCTGGCTGACGGTCTACGCGTTCTCGACCGAGAACTGGCGCCGCCCGATCGACGAAGTGCGTTTCTTGATGAGCTTCAACGAGCGCTTGCTCCTGGCCCGTCGTGACGACTTGCACGAGCGAGGCGTCCGGGTGCGGTTCATCGGCCGGCGCGGTGGGCGCGTGCCCGGACGGGTCCGTCGCCGTATCGAGGAGACGGAGGCTCTGACCCGCGCGAACCGCCGGCTCACGCTGACGTTCGCGTTCAACTACGGGGGTCGGGCGGAGCTCGTCGACGCGACGCGGGCGATCGCACAAGAGGTTGCGGCGGGGCGTCTCGATCCCGCCAAGATCGACGAGCGGGTGCTGCACCGCCATCTTTATGCCCCCGACATGCCCGATCCCGATCTGCTCGTGCGCACCTCGGGGGAGTTCCGGATCTCGAACTATCTCCTCTGGGAGCTCGCGTACTCCGAGCTCGTGTTCACGGACGTGCTGTGGCCCGACTTCCGCCGGCAGCACCTCGTGGAGGCCATCGCCGAATACCAAAAGCGCGACCGGAGATTCGGGAGTGTTTAGGGTGGGCCTGTGAACCCGAGCGCGACCGGATAAGCCAGGTAAGCGATGCCTGGGTTGTATCGGGATGAGGGGGTCGTGCTGCGCACGATCAAGCTCGGCGAGGCCGATCGCATCGTCACGATCCTCACCCAGGGGCACGGCAAGGTCCGCGCGGTCGCCAAGGGCGTCCGCAAGACGAAGAGCAAGTTCGGCGCACGTCTGGAGCCGACGAGCCGGGTCGCGTTGCAGTGCTACAAGGGCCGCGAGCTCGACATCGTCACGCAAGCCGAGACGGTCGAGTCGCACCGCGCGCTGCGCGAGGAGTACGGGCTCTTCACGCACGCGGTACCGATGCTCGAAGCAGTAGATCAGGTCGCGCAGGAACGCGAGCCGAACCCGGCGTTGTATCGCATGCTCACGGGTGCGTTGCGCACGCTCGCGGAGCGCCACAACCCGCTCGTCACGACGGCGTTCTTCTGGAAGCTGCTCTCACTCGAGGGATACCACCCCGTGCTGGACGCCTGTGCCCGCTGCGATGCCGGTCCGGGCGGCACGGACGACGACGAGCTCGTCGCCTTCGACCTCGACGAGGGCGGAACGCTGTGCCGGGCATGCGCGCGCGGTGGCGGCCGGCCGGTGTCGGCGCCCGCGCTCGACCTGTTGCGCCGCATGCTCGGCGGCGCGCTCAACGGTGTGCTTGCCGAGGTGCCGAGCGCAGCGACGCACGAAGCGGAGCAGCTCGGGATCCGGGCGCTCGAGCATCACGGAGAACGCCGTCTCCGCTCCGCCACCCTGTTGTAGCCCGGCGCGCCGCGACCCCGCGAGTGCCGAGTGACACCTGCAACGAGGCCGATTCGGCGAAAACGGCCGAGTAGCCTGGTCAGCTATGGCCCCCGCCGTCGATCCCAAGCTCATGGACCGCGTGGTCAACCTCGCGAAGCGCCGTGGCCTGGTGTTCCCGTCCTCGGAGATCTACGGCGGG
>DASQHW010000327.1:0-2184 GCA_035631895.1 Acidimicrobiia bacterium
GCCGCTCATCGATGATCTCGGTACCGTCGATCTCGCCCGTGACCCGCTCGATCTCGGCGCACCGCTCGACGAGCTGAGGGTGTTCGTCGGCTACGCCGGATGGGCGCCCGGCCAGCTCGAGGGCGAGCTCCGCGCGAACGCGTGGTTCGTGGTCGACCTGCGACGCGACGACCCCTTCGTCACGACACCCGAACGGCTGTGGCGCGACGTGCTCAAGCGGCAGCGCGGGCGCCCTGCGATGTTCGCCCAGTACCCCGACGACGCCAGCGCCAACTGACGCACGTGCGCACGGGTTCGGGAGCACGGTGCCGGTCCGAGCAGAATGAGCCGATGGACTGGCTCATGGAGACGACCTTGCAGCTCGCGAGCGCCACCGGCCTCGACCCTGCGGACCTCATGATCGATGCGACGGCCGCCGAGACGTTGCTCTCCCTCGCGGGCGCCGCCGCGCACGCAACCGGAGAGCGCACCAACGCGCCACTCCTGTGCCATGTGGTCGGTCGTGCGGTTGCGCGCGGCGCAACGCTGGACGACTGCGCGCGCGTCGTACGCGACATCGTCGGTGAGGCGTGAGTGCGCATCGAGCGCGACGCAGTGGCGACCGGACGCGTGATTGCAGTCGACGTCGACGGTGAGGAGTTCGTGGTGTGGCGAGGCTTCGACGGTCGGGTTCGCACGGCGCCACGCCGATGTCCGCACCTCGACCACGACCTGAGCGAGGGCTACGTCTCCGGCGACGAGCTGGTCTGCGCAGGGCACGCGTGGGCCTTCGACGGCAACGGCCACGCGTACAAACGCAATGAGCTCGGCCGCGTCGACCCGAAGGGCACCGTTTCGGTGCTTGAGGTCGACGAGCGCGACGACGTCATCGAGCTCGACCCCCCGGGAATGGCCGCGCACTGACATGTACCCGCCCGACGAACATGTGCTGCGCGACCTGCGATTCACCTTCGAGCACTCGACCGACGGTCGCACGAGCCGCGCGTGGCTGCCGATCGTCCCGGAGATCTGTACCGACCTCGGCACCGCCCGGGCCGGAGCGCTTGCGACGCTGGTCGACGTGATCGGCGGCGGCCTCGCAGCCACCGCCGCGCAACCGAACTGGATCGCAACCGCCGACCTCACGTTGCACGTCGTGTCGCATGCCCGGCCCGGTTCGGTGGTCGAGGCATGCGCGACAGTGCTGCGCGCCGGCCGCACGACTGTGGTCATAGAGGTCGCCCTTGTCGACGGCGAGCGTGAGATCGGTCTCGCGACGATGAGCTTCTCGGTGCTCCCGCGCCGCGACCTCAATCCCGACATGAGCGAGGTCCGCGGCTCCGGGCCGTCGACGATGGCGACGGAGAGCTCTCGCTTGAGCTCGTCACTGCTCGATGCGCTGGCAGTCGAGGTGCTCGATGCAGCCGGCGGCGTCGTGCAGCTTCCCGTCACGGACTGGTCCCGGAACTCTATGGGCGCCATGCAGGGCGGGATCGTCGCAACGGTCGCCGACATCGCCGCCGAGCACGCGCTGCGTGCCGCCGGCGGCAAACCACTGATCGTCACCGATCTTCACGTGACCTATCTCGGGTTCGGCCGGATCGGTCCCGTGCGCACGCGGGCCGAGGTGCTCGACGTGGCAGCCGGGCACGGTCGCGCACGCGTGCACATCGTCGATGTCGGTGCCGAACACCGCTTGATGACGCTGACCAGCGCGGTCGCGAGCGAGGTCGTGTGATGGAGAGCGACGAGGAGCACGGCGACCGGGAAGACGGGCGTGGCGTGTCACGGTACGTGCGCGTCGACCTTCGCGAGGGCGACGAGGGCCATATGGTCGGCCGCGCTCCCGCCTCACCGCATCTCCGGGGACGGCACGGAGGCGTGCGCGCCGGTGCCTTGCTGACGCTGCTCGACAACGTCGGCGGCATCTGCGCCGGCCTCGCCGCGCTGCCCGACGGTTGGGTGGTCTCCACGAACCTTGCGGCGCGGACCACCGCCCTCGCGCAGACCGGGCCGCTGCGGATCGACGCGGCCGTGCTGCGCCGCGGTCGCAACAACGTGGTCACGACGGTGCAGATACGCGACGAGGGTGAAGCCGACGCACTGGTCGCGGACGGCGTCCTGACCTCCGCGATCCTCGTGCCGGAGAACGGTCCGCCGTACCATCGCCGCCCGTTGGTGCTCGACGCGGGGCCGCCGCCGGCC
>DASQHW010000328.1:0-5247 GCA_035631895.1 Acidimicrobiia bacterium
ACGCGCGTGGCGGTTGGGGCGATCGTCGTTCTCGTTGCGGCGGCAGTCGCGGTTGCCGCGTACGCCCTCAACACCGACGCGACATCGAAGAGCCACGCGTCCGAGCAAGCCACGTCACCGCTCGGCCCCGCGAACGAGCTGCCCGAGGTCGCGGCCGCCAACAAGCAGAAGCCGGTGCGCGCGCTGGATCACGCGCATCCGCTGCGCCTCTGGGTCGGTGGTGATTCGCTCGCGGGCTCGTTCGGGCCGTCGCTCGGCGACCTCCTGAGTGCGACCGGCGTGGTCGCGACGCAGATTGATTACAAGGTGTCGAGTGGGCTCTGGAGCAACGACATCCGCGATTGGTACGGCCGTGCCACAGAACAGATGCGCAGCGCGAACCCGGAAGCTGTGGTGTTCATGATCGGCACCAACGACACGCCCGTCGTCAACAACGTCGATGCGAATCACAACGGCATCCCGGACTGGGAAGAGCTCTATCGTGTGAAGGTCGCAAGGATGATGGACCTGTTCGTCGGCTCGACCCACCGCACGGTGTTCTGGCTCGGCGCGCCGACTCTCGGCACCAAGAGCCTGGACAGCGCGGCGGTGAAGATCGACAAGGTCGCGAAGGCGGAGGCCGCGAAGCGCAGCCCTGACGTCGTCTTCGTCGACACGTACCGCATGTTCGAAGGCCCCGACGGTTCGTACTCGCGCACGATCGTCGACGAGAGCGGCAGCACGATCACCGCACGCATCAGTGACGGCGTGCACTTCACGCCGAGCGGCGCGCAGTACCTCGCGCGTGCCGTGTTCCGGCTCGTCGACGCCCGGTGGCACCTGAAGAAGCAGGCGGACCCGGCGCATCCGATCGAGTGGTCGCTGGCATCCGGGAGTGGCGAGAACGTCCCGGGATACGCGAGCCCGCCGCGCCCGCACTACGTCTACAGGACGCCGCGCTACACGTACGGGACGACGCCGCCGGCCACCAGTGGCACGACACCACCGACATCCGCACCTGCGCCGGTGACGACCAGCCCGCCCGCTCCTGTCACGACTGTCAAGCTGCCACCAACCACAGTCACCACGCCCAAACCGTGATTCGCGCCCCTTGCGGGGACGGCTCTAACGTGCGGCGATGACCAGCACCTCGGACGCAGACCAGCTCGCCGCGGCCGCCCGCGCGGTCGAGCTCGCGGGGGCCGCCGTCGACCGCGCGGCCCGGCACCTCGCGTCCGTCTCCACCGTGGACGGCAAGCTCTCGGTCGCCAAGCTCGACGAGCACCAAGTGGTTGCGTACGACCTCGCCCACGCGGCCGCGGCCGTCGAGGCGTCGCGGGTGATGTGCGCGTACGCACGGCACGGCGAGATGGAGTCGATGCTCGCACGCGCGTACGTCGCGGACGCGTACGCGGATCTCGCGACGCGGATCGCCGGTCGGGAGGCTGCGTGGGGCGTCGACCCCGCGGACCTCGCACCGGCGCACGACTTCGTGACGGCCCACAGGGATCCGGCGTTCCTCGAAGCGCTCGCGGACCAGTGCGCGAAGCACGGATCCGGCCCCTCGCACCTCTCCGACGACTTCGAGCTGGTCGCGGAGACCTTCCGTCGCTTTGCCGAGGACAAGATCCGGCCGGCTGCCGAGCACGTGCACCGGACGAACGCCGACGTCCCCGAGGACATCATCGGCGGCCTCGCCGAGATCGGCGGCTTCGGCCTGTCGGTGCCGGAGGAGTACGACGGATTCGCGACCGGCGGCGAATCCGACTACATCGGCATGGTCGTCGCCACCGAAGAGCTGTCGCGCGGCTCGCTCGGCATCGGCGGCTCGCTCGTCACGCGGCCCGAGATTCTCACCCGTGCGCTCGTCGCGGGCGGCACCGAGGAACAGAAGCGCGCCTGGCTCCCACGCATCGCGAGCGGGGAGGTGATGGTCGGCATCATGGTCACCGAGCCCGATTACGGCTCGGACGTCGCGGGTGTGAAGGTGACCGCAATCCCGGCCGACGGCGGCTGGTCGGTGAACGGCGTGAAGACGTGGGCGACCTTCGCGGGACGCGCCAACGTGCTGATGCTGCTCGCGCGGACCGACCCTGACCGTACGAAGGGACACCGCGGCCTCTCGGTGCTGATCGTCGAGAAGCCGCAGGCGGAGGGCCATGCGTTCGCGTTCGAGGACGGACGCGGCGGGAAGATGGAAGGCCGGGCGATCGACACGATCGGCTACCGGGGCATGCACTCCTACGAGGTCGCGTTCGACAACTGGTTCGTGCCCGCCGAGAACTTGATCGGTGGCGAGGCCGGCCTCGGCCGTGGCTTCTACCTGCAGATGGCCGGCTTCGAGAACGGGCGCCTCCAGACCGCGGCGCGCGCCGTCGGGCTGATGCAAGCGGCCTTCGAGGCAGGACTCGCGTACGCGCAGGAACGCAAGGTGTTCGGCAAGCCCGTGTTCGAGTACCAGCTCTCGAAGGCGAAGCTGGCGCGCATGGCCGCGCTGATCCAGGCCGGTCGGCAATTCTCCTATGACGTCGCGCGCAAGATGGCTGCGGGCGAGGGCACGCTCGAGGCCTCGATGGTCAAGGCATATGTGTGCCGGGCCGCCGAGTGGGTCACGCGGGAGGCGATGCAGCTCCACGGAGGCATGGGTTACGCCGAAGAGTTCCCGGTCTCCCGGTTCTTCGTCGATGCCCGTGTGTTGTCGATCTTCGAAGGCGCCGACGAGACACTCTGTCTGCGCGTGATCGCCCGTCGCCTCGCCGAGCAGGCGACCGGCGCCCCTGCATGAGCTGACGATCGACGATCGTCCATTGGTCATCCTCCGACTGCACGTGTCGGTGCACGACCATTGGACGGACCCGCCGCGCGCGCTTTCAGTGGGCGGAGCGGCGCATGCCGGCGCGTTCGCCGTGCGCGACGACCTTCTCGGCGACCTTGCGCGACGCCTCGTCGATCATCTCGTCGCCGAACATCACCGCGCCCTTGCGGTCGCCTTCGGTCGTCGCCTTCTCGTACGCCTCGAGGATGTCCTTCGCCCGATCGAAGCGTTCCTGGCTGATGCCGAACACCTCGTTCAGGATCGTCACCTGGTCCGGATGGAGCGCCCACTTGCCGTCGTAGCCGAGGATCTGCGTCCGCCGGCAGAACTCCCGGAACCCTTCGGGGTCGCGCACCTTCACGTACGGGCCGTCGATCACCTGCAGGCCGTTGGCGCGACCCGCCATGAGGATCTTGACGAAGACGTAGTGGAAGTAGTCGCCGGGGTACTCCGGGATGTCGAGACCTCCGGCCAGCGACGGCATCTCCATCGAGGCAGACATGTCGACCGGGCCGAGGATGATCGTCTCCAACCGGTCCGAGGCAGCGCAGATCTCCTCGACGTTGATGATTCCCCGGGCCGTCTCGATCTGGGCCTCGATCCCGACCCGCGACCGGCGACCGGTGACCTTCTCGATCTGGGTGAGCAGCATGTCGAGCGCCTGCACGTCGCCGGCGTTCTGCACCTTCGGCAACATCAGCTCGTCGAGTCGCTCGCCGGCGCCCTCCACGACCTCGATCACGTCGCGATACGTCCACTCGGTGTCCCAGGCATTGACGCGGACGCACAGGACGGTGTCGCCCCAGTCGAGCTCGTTGATCGCCTTGACGACCTTGGCGCGCGCGGCCGGCTTCTCGAGCGGCGCGACCGCGTCTTCGAGGTCGAGGAACACCATGTCGGCACCGAGGCCGGGCGCCTTGGCGAGCATCTTCTCGCTGGAGCCCGGCACCGAGAGACACGAACGGCGCGGCAAGTTGCGTGAGCGCTCTGACATGTGAGCCAGGGTAAATCGTCCGGCCGCACATGCTCCAACCCTGCGGTACCCGTGCCCCGGAACGTGCCGAGCGGGCGAACGTGATCGCGCTCGGCGTTTCGCTCCCGAGCGGTCAGGAACTCACGGGCCGAACGGGAAGGGCCCCTGCGAGGGAAGGCCGAGGGAGCCGGGCACGTCCATCGGGCTCATGTCCGATCCCGAGCTCGGATCCGATCCCGAGCTCACGCTTCGGGAGCCGTTGTTCGAGACCGTGACCGAGCTGTTGCTGCTCGAGTGCTGACCCGAGGCGTTGACCGAGACGTCGCTCGTCTGCACCTGCGTGTGGCTCGTCGCATTCGTAGGCGCAGCCTGCACGTTCGACTCGACATGCGACTCCGTCTTTGTGACGGTGGTCTGATGCGTCGACGATGCGGACACACTCGAGTGGGTCGCGCTCGACACCGCGCTCGAACTGGCGTCGACCTTCACGGTGTTGCTCTTCACAGCCGCGTGCCCGGGGAGCATGAGCGCCTCGGACCCGGGCGCACCGGCGTTCAACCCGGGCACCGGGAGGCTCGGAGCGTGGCGGGGAGCGGATGGCGCGCTCCCGCCGACGTGCGGAAGCACGAACGCGATCAGCACGACGAGCCCGACGGTCGCGATGCCTCCCATCACAAGGCTTCGGACCCGCATCAGACGTGCGTGCTCCCCGACGACGTCGGTCATCTCCACCACGACGTCCGCCATCTCGGCCTCCCCATCGCCCCGCTTCTCGCGCGGATCCTACACACGCGCGGTCGTCGCGCGCCTCGACGGCTTCGGTGTTTTCGTGGCTAACTTCTCCCATGCCCAACCTCGACCAGATCGCCGACGGTGTGTACGTGTGGCTGCAACCCGACGGCGAGTCCGGCGTGAGCAACGCCGGCGTGATCGTCGACGACGACGGGCTCACGATCGTCGACACACTGATGGTGCGATCACAATGGGAACCGTTCGCGGCCGCGGTCGCGAAGCTCGGCGGCCCGATTCGAAGAGTTCTCCTCACGCATGCGCACGTCGACCACGTAGGCGGCACCACCGCGTTCCCGAACGCGGCGGTCTTCGGGTCACCGCAGACGAGTCAACTCCTCGACGGCGAGATGCCGGTCAACGCGTACAAGGCGTTCATGCCCGCGTTCGACGCCGAGTTCGACGACCTCGCCGAGATCGGTACGCGCCCGGTCACCCACCTCGTCACCGATGCAGCACAGCTCACGCCGCGCGTCGAGGTCTTGCCGGCAACCGGCCATACGGCCGGCGACCTCATGGCGCTCGTCGCAGACGTCGACGTGCTGTTCGCAGGCGACCTGTGCTTCTTCGGCGTCACGCCCCTTGCGTTCCAGGGCGATCCTCGGATGTGGGCCGACGTGCTCGACGCGGTGGCCGATCTGGCGGAGGTGATCGTGCCGGGCCACGGGCCGGTCGGCGGCGAAGCCCAGGT
>DASQHW010000329.1:0-22646 GCA_035631895.1 Acidimicrobiia bacterium
ATCGTCGCGTCTGACGGCATGTGTCCTTCATATGGGTTTCGCGGTCAGCCCAGAAGCGTCTTGACGGCATCGTTACCGCCACAACCGATATCGCTACACGATCGTTACGACAGAGTGCGGTCAGGCTTATTTCGTGCTGCCGATTCATCGAAAGGAACCGGTCAGGCGGCCGAGATTGCAGCTTTATGTTCAGGTTCTTCTCGCTTTGTTACATACCGTTCACACAGCAGTGCGCGTCTCGAAACTCCGCGCTCATACGTTCGCCACTGGTCAACGGCGACCACGTTGCATCTTGCCGTGTTCGTCGCCCGGAGGGTCCGGTCCGGACGTGGTGCGGAGTTGTGCGTTCGGCCGGCGGAACGATGCGCGCGTTCGAGGAAGCCATATTCGAAAGGGCCTGTCGCTGCATGACGGCCTGGGGAGGTTTACGTGTCGAAGAGCCAGAGATTTGTCGCGGTGACGTTGCTCACGTTCATCGCGCTGATCATCGTCGGAGCGATGTGGGGGCATCATGCGCCCGCTGATCCGGTCGGTGGGAGCTTCAATTCACTCGGCAACTACCCGAAGACCACCACGAACGTTCCGGTCTCCCAGGACGGCATCAACCAACTGGCGTCCGACGTCGGGCATCTTGGCGTGTCCGTCAACTTCACCTGGACGCTCATCACGGGCTTCCTCGTACTGTTCATGCAGGTCGGCTTCGCATTCCTCGTCACGGGCCTCACCCGGGCGAAGAACGCCGGGCACATGTTGTTGATGAACATCGCGGCGTTCGCGGTTGCATTGCTCGCGTACTACGCGGTGGGCTTCGCGTTCATGTTCGGCGGCATCGCGCCGATCGCGAACCTTGGGGGCGTCACACCGTTGTCCGGCTTGTTCGGGCACGGGAGTGCCGGTGTCATCGGGACGCACGGCTTCTTGTTGCAGAGCGGGGGAAGCTACGACGTCGGCGTGATGGTGCTGTTCCTGTTCGAGGTCGTGTTCATGGAGACGGCCGGCTACATCATCATCGGCGCGATCGCCGAACGCGTCTCGTTCGCCGGGTTCCTCCTCGCCGAGATCGCCATCGGTGCGATCATCTACCCGATTTACGGCATGTGGATGTGGGGGGGCGGCTGGCTGTCACAGCTGGGCACGTCGTTGCACCTCGGCCACGGCGCGGTCGACTTCGCGGGATCGGGGGTGGTGCACGCGACCGGCGGCTGGACGGCGCTCGGTCTGGCCATGGTGCTCGGCCCGCGCATCGGCAAGTTCAGGAAGGACGGAACGCCGAACGCGATCCCGGGCCACAACATCCCGTTCGTCGTCATCGGCACGCTCGTTCTCGTGTTCGGCTGGATGGGCTTCAACCCGGGCTCGACGCTGGGGGCGACCGACCTGCGCATCGGCCTCGTCGCCGTGAACACGCTGCTCGCGGCGTGCGTCGGCTTCGTCATCGCGATGATCGTGACTGATCTCAAGTACGGCAAGCCCGATATCTCCATGTCGTGCAACGGCATGCTCGCCGGGCTCGTCGCGATCACGGCCCCGTGTGCCTTTGTCGCACCGTGGGCCGCCGTGATCATCGGCGCGGTCGCCGGATGGCTCGTCGTGCAGAGCGTCGCCTTCATCGACCGGCGTGGGATCGACGACCCGTGCGGCGCCGTCTCGGTGCACGGCACGTGCGGAGCGTGGGGTGTGCTCTCACTCGGACTGTTCGCCGACGGCACCTATGGGATCGGCTGGAACGGCGTCGGCGCGAGCAGCACGCACGGTGTGCAGGGTCTGCTCTACGGCGATCCGGGCCAGCTCGGCGCGCAGGTCATCCACGTCGTGGTCGGGTTCGTCTGGGCGTGGGGCCTCGCGTGGCTCCTGTTCACGGTGGCGAAGCAGTTCATGCAGATCCGGGTGTCGCCCGAAGCCGAGATCGAAGGCCTCGACGTTCCCGAGTTCGGCATGCTGGCCTATCCGGACTTCGTCCTGCACCGGGCGCCGCCCGGCCACGTGACCGAAGGTGCGGTTGACGTTCCCGTGACGACACCGCCGACTCGAGAGGTGGACGTGACATGAAGCTGGTCACCGCAATCGTGAAACCGCACAAGCTCGAAGACGTCAAGGCGGCCCTCGAGGGAATCGGCGTGCAGGGCATGACGATCACCGAGGTGCAGGGCTTCGGCCGGCAACGTGGCCATGCCGAGGTGTACCGAGGCGCCGAGTACCAGATCGACTTCGTCCCGAAGGTCAAGCTCGAGGTCGTGGTCGAAGACGGCGAAGCGCTGAAGGTGACCGACGAGATCCAGGCCGCCGCCCGCACCGACAAGATCGGTGACGGCAAGGTGTGGGTCATGCCACTGGAGCATCTGGTGCGGATACGCACCGGTGAATCCGGCGCAGACGCGCTGTAGCTCGAACGTTGAGGCTGTCCGGGGCGTCGCTCCGGACGGCCTCGACGCGGCGCGTTGTGTCGATCGCGCGCGTTCCCTATGTGTTGTCGGGTGTGAGCTCGTGGAGGCCCTGCACCACGAAGGCACGCAGCTCGTCCGAGCCCGCGAACGGGGCACCGTCGGCGTCAGCGCGCGCGAGCACGTCGTCGGGTGATGCACCCGCACGAAGACCCGCGTAGAGGTACACGACCGCCGAGGACCGAGGGCCGGCACGGCACGTCACCATCGTCGGCCGCGGCAATCGATCGAGCGCATCCACGTGCCGTCGCGCCAGCTCCATGTCGAGGATGCGCGGCGGATCGGAGATGACGTTCTCGGACGTCGGAACGGCGGCCTGCACCTGACCGTACGACATCCCACCGTCCATCGCGGCGAACTCTTCGCCGCAGAGATACAGCCACGACGCCGCGCCCCTCTCGCGAGCGAAGTCGTCGGGATCCGCGATCGGCCCGCGGTTGAACGTCAGGTCGGCAGGTACCTCGAAATCGGCCATGTCCGTACGGTACTTGCCGGATTGCCGACCGGCGCGGGGCGCTTCTCACGGCGTGGGCACCGGTCCCGGCACATCTGTCGGAACTCGTGCCCACGCCGCCTGTTGGCGGTGCAGCCGGCGGGTCAGCTCGTCGCTGGGCAACACGCGGGCGAAGAGATAGCCCTGGACGTAACGGCAACCAAGCTCGCGGAGCAGCTTCACCTGATCGGTGCTCTCGACCCCTTCCGCCACGACGTCGAGTCCGAGCTCGTGACCGAGTGCGAGGACACTGCGGACGATGGCAGCGCCCGCACCGCCGCCGGAGAGCTCGCGCACGAACGACCGGTCGATCTTCACCCGGTCGAAGGGCAAGGAGTGGAGAAGCGTGAGAGAGGAGTGTCCGGTGCCGAAGTCGTCGAGCGCGATCTTGATGCCGATGGCCCGCGCCGCGGCGAGCTCCTTCGCGGCCGCTGCGACATCGGCAAGGACTGCCGTCTCGGTGATCTCGATGCCGAGCAACGTCGGGTCGCAACCGGTGCGTTCGAGAAGAGTGGTGAGGCGCTCGGTGGGCTTGACGCGTGCCAGCTGCCCTGCGGAGACGTTGCACCAGATGCGAAAGTCGGCGTCGACGCCCGAGCTCATGAGCTTCGCGCGCAGCTCGACGGCGCTCGTGACGATTCGGTCATCGATCGCGAACACGAGCCCGACGTCTTCCGCAAGCGGCATGAATTGCGCCGCGTCGATGACACCGCGGCTGGGATGGATCCATCGCGCGAGCGCCTCGGCACCGACGATCCGGCCGGTGTGAAGATCGACTTCGGGTTGGAACCAGGCCTCGATCCGATCTTCGGCCAGCGCGTTGCGGAGATCCTGCTCGTCGTCGAGACGGCGCTGCACCGACGCGCCGAGATCCGCATCGTAGGTCTCGACGCGGTTGCGCCCTCCCTGTTTGGCTCGATAGAGCGCGGCATCCGCGTTCGACAGGAGCGTTTCGGCGCTGTCGGCCACATCGGCGTTCGTCGCGATCCCGATACTGACCGAGACGCGGTGGCACCGGCCGGCGAAGTCGAACGGCTCCTCGAAGGACGCGAGCACCCGACCGGCGATCACCACGGCCTCCGCGCTGTCGGTCAGGCGGTCGAGCAGCATCGTGAACTCGTCGCCACCAAGCCGCGCGAGGAGATCCTGACTGCGCATCACGGATCGGACGCGCGCGGCGACTTCGATCAGCAAGTCGTCGCCGGCACGGTGCCCGAGAGAGTCGTTGACGAATTTGAAATGATCGAGATCGAAGTAGAGGACACCGATGAGTGTCTCGTCGCGACGCGCCGCGGCCATTGCACGCTCGAGCTGCTCCACGAAGGCGCCGCGGTTTGCCAGGCCGGTCAAGCCGTCGCGCGTCGCCTGCTCGCGGAGGCGGAGGTTCGTCTCCTCGTTGCGCTCGCGCAACTGCAGCTCGCTCACGACCAGCCCATGGACCTCGTTGTGCATCATGGCCATCAAGCCGAAGTAGATGGGGATCGCGAGGCCGAACAGCCGGCTTGCCCGGTCGCCGGAAGCTGCGAACGCGATCGTCGTCAAGGCCAGGAGTGGCACCTGGCACGAATAGAAGTAGAGGCGACGGGCCGCCGTGCCAACGGTGTAGCTGGCGGAGGTCGCACACGCGAACAGGAGGCAGACGGACCGCAGGTCGGCATGAGCTGCGTTCGGCAGCGCGATCACCGAGAGGGAGCCCCACGCCAACCCGAGCAGGCAGGTGCTGAACGGTCCCTGCCAGCAGTGGTCGATCAGCTCGCCGCGGCGGCGCCTGCGGAGATACCACCCACTCGTCGAGAACATCACGACGTCGGCAACCCAGACGAACGCCACGAACGTCAAGCGACGCGGGAGGGACACCGATGAACCCAGTATCAACGCGAGCAGCGAGGAGGCCGGTATGCCGACGAGTGCACTGCGCCGAAGCGCGCGATGCACCTGGTCCGCGCTCGCCTGACGCACCTCCACACTCAGTGAACTCTGGTCCACGTCCCTGAATCGGCCCGCCCGAGGGCGCCCTGTAGGCGGAGTGACCTCCGCCGCAGCCCGGCACACCCGCGGCGGTTGCCGCGTGCAAAGGTCAGCTGTCGCCGAAGCCTTCGGGCATCAGGATGCCGGGATCGATCTGGCCGGTGAACAGGCCGCCTTTGAAGCCGCCGTCGACGTCGAGCTGATGGCCGGTGACATACGACGCTCGTGGGCTGTTCAGGAACACCATCGGCCACGCTTGCTCCTCGGCAACCGCATGCCGGCCGAGCGGCACCGGGAACTCGTCCATGTACCTCTTGCCGACCGCCTTTTCGAACTCGGGCATCATCGGCGTGTCGGTCGGCCCGGGGTTGACGCAGTTGATGCGAATGCCCTGCTCCGCGAGCGCGAACGACCTGAACGCCGTGTACGCGTTGATGGCTTCCTTGGAGAGGCCGTACGCATTGGCGAGCTCCTTCGGATGCGCCTCGCACCACGTGCGTGCCGCATCGAAGTCGGGGGTCGCCAACAGCCCGAAGAGCAACTCCAGGTTCTGCATCCATCCGATGCCCGCGGTCGAGGCGATGCACGCGATCGCGGATCCCTCGAGCATGTTCGGGATGGCCGCCTCGGTGAGGTGACGCAAGCCGCAGAAGTTCACGAGCATGACGTCGAGCGGCGGGAAGGTGTTCGGGAGGCCCGCGCAGTTGAACAGCGCGTTGACGACCTTGCCGATCTTGCCGACGGCATCCTCGATCTGCGCGGGCTCGCGCAGGTCACACTCGGTGAAGCTCGCGAGCCCCGCGACCTCAGGCTTCTTGATGTCGATCGCGTGCACCTCGGCCCCGAGGTCGACGAGGACTTGCGCCGTCGCTGCCCCCATCCCCGAGGCCGCGCCCGTCACGATCACGCGTTTGCCCTCGTACCGGAGGACGTCGGCCACCTAGTCCTCTTCCACGAAGATCGCGCGTTCGGGGCAGTTCTCCGCGCCCACCCGCGCCTGTTCGGCCAGTGCGCCCTCCGGTGCCGCGACCAGGATCTCGCAGTGGCCGAAGTCGTCCGCGCCGAAGACATCGGGCGCCAGCGCGTAGCAGCGACCGTGACCCACACAAAGATCAGGATCCACGCGCACCTTCATATGGCTCCCTCGCTGCGCCATCCCTGGCTTCGCTGCGTCCGCACCTTCATATGGCTCCCTCGCTGCGTTCGCACTGATCTGGCCGATCCTAGGCTCCGCGTCGTGCGGCCTCACAGGCGTTCATATGGCCCCTCGCTGCGCCGTCCCCGGCTTCGCTGCGCCCGCGCAGAGCCAAGGCCGCGCGAAGGTCACAGCTCGCCGAGCCAGTCGCGTGTCTCGACGATCTCTCGCACGCGACGCAGGAACGAAGCCGCGTACGCGCCGTCGATCGCGCGGTGGTCGAAGGAGAGGCAGAGGTGGCCGAGGGGCGCGATCCGTAGACGACCCTCCTCGTCGCTGACGACCTGCTTCGACACGCCGTCGGTCGCGAGGATCCCCACCTGCGGACGGTTGATGACCGGAAACGAGATCCACGTCCGGGACGCGCCGGGGTTCGTGATGGTGAAGGTACCGCCGGCGAGGTCGTCCGGGCCGAGTTGCCGTGCCCGTGCGCGCGCCGCGACCTCGCGGATCGCGTCGCCGAGTGCACGCAGGCGCAGGCCGTCCGCGTCGTGCACTACCGGGACGACGAGACCATGGAAGTCGAGGTCGACGGCGACGCCGAGGTGCACCGCGCGATGCAGCGTCAGCGCGTCGTCGCCGTCGAGAGTGGCATTGCACAGCGGGTACTCGCGCAACGCGTCGATGACCGCCCGTGCGACGAACGGCAAGGCGGTGAGCCGCGCGATGCGGCGCACGGTGTCGACGGCCGTGTAGTCGGCAACGGCAAAGGTCCCGGCATGAGCGGCCGTTCGCTTCGACGCGAGGAGGCCCACCGCGGTGCGCCGCCGGATGTTGTCGAACGGCACGACCTCGTCGCGTGGAGCCGCCGCAGCCGCGAGGACGTCGTCCCGGGTCACGCGACCGCCCGCGCCGCGGCCGACCAGGCCCGAAAGATCGACGCCTGCGTCGCGGGCGGCACTGCGCGCTGCGGGCGAGAAGAATCCGCTCGCCTCACGCGCCGGTCGTCGGCGCCACGGAAGCACCTCGGCGTCGGTCACGCGGCGGCTCCCTTCGCTCCGATCTCCGCTGCACTGTGGCCCTGCGGTAGTCCCGTAGGCTAGATCGCGGTGCAACTGGCATCGCACGATGTGTCGCTCGACGAGGCGCTGGAAGACTTCAAGCTCGCGCTCGTCTCCCGCTTCTGTGACGATCGCGAGATCGCCTTGCGCCAGCAGAACCGTGCGTTCTTCCAGATCTCCGGCGCCGGCCACGAAGCGTTGCTCCTCGGCCTCGCGCGCTATCTCCTCCCCGGATACGACTGGTTCTTCCCGTACTACCGCGACCGCGCGTTGGTGCTCGCCCTCGGCGTGACGCCTACCGAGATGCTCATGCAGGCCGTCGGCGCGGCCGGCGATCCGGCGTCGGGTGGGCGTCAGATGCCGTGTCACTGGGGGTCGGTGCCGCTCAACATCGTGAGCCAGACCTCGTGCACCGGTTCGCAATGCCTCCCGGCCGTCGGGTGCGCCGAAGCGGCGCGCTATATCAGCCGCAGGCCCCAACTGCCCGGCTGCCACGCGCACGGCGACGAGCTCACGTACGTGTCGCTCGGCGAGGGCGCGACATCCGAGGGCGAGTTCTGGGAGTCCCTCAACACCGCCTGCCGGCTCCACCTCCCCGTGCTGTACGTCGTCGCCGACAACGGCTACGCGATCTCGGTGCGCTCCACCGACCAGGCGCCCGCGCCGATCTCGGAGATGGTGCGCGGCATCCGCGGGTTGCACGTCGTGAAGATGGACGGCCGCGACTATTTCGAGGTCCGGCGCAAGGGCGCAAACGCGATCGCGCATGTGCGTGCGGGTGCAGGACCGTCCTTGGTCCACGCGCTCGTGACGCGTCCGTACTCGCACTCGCTCTCCGACGACCAGAAGAAATACCGCATCGCCGAGGAGCTCCGGGACGAGAAGGAGCACGACCCGATCAAGGTGCTCGAGCAGCAGCTGATCGCCGCCGGCATGCTGACGCCCGAGACGGCCGAACAACTGCGCGCCGAGGCACGAGAGACCGTGCGCGCCGCCGCGGATGCCGCGCTGGCCGCGCCCCGGCCCGCGCCCGAGACCGTCATGATGCATGTCACCGGACCGATGCCGGTCACCGCTGATCCCGGAGAGCCCGAAGCCGGAGCAGCACCCTCCGAAGGCACCGACCCGGTGACGTTCGGCGAGGCGATCCGGCTCACGCTGCACGAACAGATGGCGCGCGACGAACGCATCCGCGTGTTCGGCGAGGACGTGGCCGACGCGGATCCCCACGTCATCGACGAGGTTCCGGGCAAGGGTGGCGTCTTCGGCATCACGTTCGGTCTCCAACGCGCGTTCGGCGACGCCCGTTGCTTCAACACGCCGCTCGCCGAAGCCAACATCATCGGGCGCGCCGTCGGGCAGGCGCTGCGCGGTCTGCGCCCGTGCCCCGAGATTCAGTTCTTCGACTACGTCTGGCCGGCAATGCACCAGCTCAAGTCGGAGGCATCCACGGCACGCTGGCGATCGAACGGCACGTTCACGTGCCCGATGGTCGTGCGCATCCCGATCGGCGGCTACCTGCAAGGCGGTGCCATCTGGCACAGCCAATCGGGTGAGTCGATCTTCGCGCACGTCCCGGGACTGCTGATCGCGTTTCCGTCGCGGGCGCGCGACGCCGCGGGCTTGCTGCGGACGGCGTTCCGTTGCGAGGACCCTGTGCTGTTCCTCGAGCACAAGCACCTGTACCGGCAGGGCTACAACCGCGATCCGATGCCGCCCGCGGAGTGGATGGTTCCGTTCGGGCGCGGCACATACGTCACGCGGGGCGATCGCGCCACGGTGGTGACGTGGGGCGCGACTGTGCGCAGGGCGCAGGTGGCGGCTCACGAGCTCGGCGCCGAGGCGGGGATCGAGATCGTCGATCTGCGAACGATTGCACCGTGGGACCACGACATCGTCGGCGAGTCCGTCCGGAAGACCGGTCGTGTGCTCGTGCTGCACGAAGACACCTTGACGTGCGGCTTCGGTGCCGAGATCGCCGCGTTCATTGCCGACGAGTGTTTCGAGCACCTCGACGCGCCCGTGTGGCGCCTCGCCGCCACCGACACGCTTTGCGCGTACGAACCGTCGCTCGAGAACGCGATCCTGCCGCAGGTGCCCGATATCACCCGCGACTTGCAGGCCCTGCTGGCCTACTGACGGATCAGGTCCAACAGGGCATCCCGATCCGGGCCCAGCGAGACGGGGGCAGGGTGGTTGTCGCGGTCCTGGTATGCGGCCAGCACGTCGCCCACGACCTCCTGGTCCTGCATCAGTGCCTCGGGCGTCACCAGCAGGTTGAACCAGCGCAAGAACGCACGGAACACGGCAGGCGACGTACGCATCGCGGGGAGCAGGCCGTCACGAAACACCGCCTGCATGAACGCGCGGGGATCTTCGGACGACAGCTCCTCGTGCATCGCGCGGGCCTGCGCGTCCTGCATCACGGCGGAGCGGAACCACGGCACGAGCTCGCGGTCGGTGAACGCCGCGAACGTGCGGCCGAACGCGGCGGGATCGTCGGGATGCTCCCTCAGCGCGTCCGCCAGCCCGAACGCGTGCACGAATGCCAAGCTGCAGCCGCGGCCGTACAGCGGGTTCGTGCACACCGACGCGTCACCGACGGCCGCCATCCCGAGAACGATCGGTTCGCCGTTCGCGTCGACGAGCGGACGGTAGCGGTTGCGCAGCCCTGCCATCACATGGACGCTGGTCGTCGGCTCCGCAACACCGTCGGACCGCCACGGTGCGATGCCCACAACTGCACGGGACACGACCTCGAACGCGTGAGGATCGACCAGGCCCCGCCGGAGCTCCTCGTCGTCCCGCTCGATCGCGTACGTGATCGAGAACGTGTCGTTGTCACCGAGGAAGATCGCGTACTTCAGATACCCGAGGTCCGCGGCGACCGGGCCGACGAACGACGGCACCGTGACGCCCGGGCTCACGCGGTAGAAGCGTGAGAAGTACACGATCCCACTCTCGTGCAGCTCCTCGCGGACGGGGGGCGCGCCGATCGCCGACAACCAGTCGTCCGACGACGAACGTGGACCGCGTGCGTCGACCACGAGGTCGGCCGGGCAGCCGTCGACGCCCGTCACGCGCGGGACGGCGCCCGGTGCCGCGTCGAGGCTGCGCGCCACGACACCGTGGTGCAGCGTGACGTGCGGTTCCGCGAGCACGAGCCGGCGCAGCACCCACTCGAACGTCGTGCGGCGGCACGCGATCGCGACCAGCTCGTCGTCGCCCGGCCGCGGCCCCCGATCGGTCAGCGTCTCCGGCAGGTTCTCGGTGAACGGGATCTCGGCAGCACCGGCGTCGAGCAGCGCGTCCAGCACATCGGGGGCGCGCTCGCGTAAGAGGTTGCGCAAACGAGCGAGAAACGCGTGCGAGTGCCGGACCTGCGGTGCACCCGTGCGCGTCCATGCGAAGGCGGCCTCCGCATCGTTGGGCATCGGCGTGTCGTCACGTTCGAGGATCGTCACCTCGTGGCCTTCGCGCGCGCATGCGAGCGCGGTGCCGAGCCCCGCGATCCCCCCGCCGACGACGACCACGCGCATCGCGGGAGGGTACCGTCCCCGCTATGGGCACGCGCACGGGTTCGCCCCGCAGCGCGGGCATCCCGCGTCGTAGCGCCGGGCTGCCTCGTCGAGCGAGAGGTCGAGCTGCGCGGCAAGTGATGCAAGCCAGGCGAGGACGTCGCCGAGTTCGTGCAGCTGCTCCTCGCGCGTGCCCTTGCGAACGGCACGCGCGAGCTCACCCAATTCCTCGGTGAGCCACGCAACCGTCGCATCGATGCCACGGGCTCGGTCGCGCTCGCCGTACGTGCACGCCATCAATTCCTGGAACGCGACGAGGTCCATCGCCTGTTCAGCTCACGAGGTCGGGAGCTCGCGGAACGGGAGATCCTTGTCGACGCGTGGCTCGCCGGGAAGGCCGAGCACGCGCTCGCCGATCACGTTG
Source organism: Acidimicrobiia bacterium (assembly GCA_035631895.1). Taxonomy (GTDB): domain Bacteria; phylum Actinomycetota; class Acidimicrobiia; order IMCC26256; family PALSA-610; genus DASQHW01. The sequence goes on from DASQHW010000329.1 coordinate 11,041, forward strand.
CGCTGTACCTGTTCGGTGCCGCCCCCGAGCCGGCTGCTCCACTGCATCAGGAACTGCTGCTGCCAGTAACCGTCGGAGATCGCATCCGCGTCCGAGAGCATCGCGGGCGCGCCCTGCAGCGAGAGCACGAGGTCGCCGTCTGCTTCGAGGCGACGGGACGCGGCGAGCTTGAGCACCGATGCCTCGGGGCCGAGGCCCTGATCCTTCCGGCTCCGCGCCCTCCAACCCAGCCATTTGATCAGTTGCAGCCGCGTGTAGGACCGTGCGAGCTCCTGACGCATGCGCGGATCGGTATGCGTCCCACTGATGCGTGCGAGCTCGACGATGTCGCGGAACCCCACACGCCCGCCGCCTCCGATCAACGCCCGTTCGTTCGAGAGCATCGTGTTCGCGACGCGCCAGCCTTCGCCGGCAGCCCCGAGGCGTCCGGCGTCCGGGATCCGGACGTCGGTGAGGAACACCTCGTTGAAATGTGCGGCGCCGGTGATCTGGCGCAGCGGCCGCACGTCGATGCCGGGCGTGTGCATGTTGAGCACGAACGCGGTGATGCCTTTGTGCTTGGGCACGTCGAGGTCGGTGCGCGCCAGCAACAACCCCCAGTCGCTGTAGTGCGCGCCGGAGGTCCAGACCTTCTGGCCGTTCACGACCCATTCGTCTCCGTCGCGTTCCGCACGGGTGCGCAGGCCCGCGAGGTCCGAGCCGGCACCGGGCTCCGAGAAGAGCTGGCACCAGATCTCGTCGCCGCGCAACATCGGTGGCAAGAGCCGCTCCTTCTGCTCCTCGGAGCCCCACGCGATGATCGTCGGGCCTGCCATGCCGATGCCGACCGCGAACGCGCCGACCGCGACGTCGAACTTCGCCTGCTCCTCGTTGAAGATGCGCTGCTGCCACGACTTGCCGCCGCGCCCGCCCGCCTCGCGCGGCCATGCGATACCGGCCCACCCGCCGGCGAACAACGTGCGCTGCCACTCCCGGCACGCCTGCATGTGCTCCAGGTCGGCCTCGGGTGTGCGCTCACCCGGCACGTACGAATGATCCGACGGGCCGCCGGGCACCCGCGGCTTCGCATGCTCGGAGAGCCACGCCCGCGCCTCGGCGCGGAACGCGCGCTCTTCTTCCGACTCCTCGAAATCCATGTGCCTCACCCGTTCCTGCGACGAACGGCGGCGGATCTTGTCGCCGGCGCTCGCGAGAACATGTCACCCACCGAGCAGCGACCCGTAATCGGGCCCGCGGCGGAGCTGGTGGCCACCGTCGATGCCGATGAGCTGACCGGTCACCCACGTCGACTCGGGGCCCGCGAGGAACGCGACGACCGCGGCGATGTCGTCGACCGTTCCGACGCGTGACACCGGCATGTTCTCGTAGTAGCTCTCGAGCACCGGGCCGCCGGCGGTGATGAAGCTCATCAGCTCGGTGTCGACGATGCCGGGTTGCACGGCGTTGACACGGATGTTGTGCTCGCCGAGCTCGTCCGCTGCGCATCTGACGAGCATCTCGATGCCGGCCTTGCTCGCGCAGTACGCGCTCATGAAGCGGTGGGTCGTATGACCGGCGATCGACGACATGCCGATGATCGAGCCGCCGCCCGCGCGGATCATTGCGGGCGCCGCGTGCTTGATGCAGAGAAACGTCCCGACGAGGTTGAGATCGACGGTCGCCCGCCACGTGCTCGCATCCGACGCGGTGATGGGCCCTCCGTGCAAAGAGCCGCCGGCGCAGGCGAACAACACATTCAGCGAACCGTCCGGCCCGCTCGCGGAGGCAACCGCGCGCTCGACGTCGGACTCGACCGTGACGTCCGCGACGACGTGCCGTACGACGACGCCCGGCGCGGCGTCCCGCTCGATCTCGCGCACGGCATCCTCGAGACGCTTTTCGGTGCGCCCCGCGATCGTGACGTGGGCGCCGTCGGCAGCGAACCGCCGGGCCGTGCCCAACCCGATACCACTGCCGCCGCCCGTCACGAGGGCCGTCAGCCCCTGCAACGCCAGCATGTCGTCAGGCGTCGACGATCGTGATGGCCTGTTTCGGGCAGACGCGCGCAGCTTCTTCACATTTGGCGCGCAACTCGTCGGGCGGTTCCTCCTGCAGCACGTACAGGAAGTCGTCGTCGCGCACCTCGAACACCTCGGGCGCGACACCCATGCACAGCGCGTTGCTCTCGCATTTGTCGAAGTCGACAACGACGCGGAAGCTCATCTCGTCCTCCCGTTCGGGCTGGTGCGGGCACCGTAGCGCCCGCGCGACAGCGGAGGCGGGGCCGGAGTGTCCGGCCGATCCCATGAAAGACACAGAAAAAGTCGGGCATGCCGATCCCCCGCAGCGCCGCGAAAGATGTCATCATCGGGGGTGTCGCACGGAGCCGGCGGTGACCGGTCTTGAGTGACCTCGCTGCCGCGCCGATGAGGGAGCAATGACCTCCGAGCACATGGAGATCCCGGACCTCCGCACGGTCCTCCGCCACGCCCTGCCGCGGTTCGTCGAGTGCACGCTGATCCCGCTCGTGCTGTTCCTCGTCTTCCTCCGGCTGCTCGGCGTGTGGGGAGCGATGACGGCCGGCCTCGTCTGGGTCTACTCGCTCATTCTCGTGCGGGTCTGCACGGGCCGGCGCCTTCCCGGCATCCTGCTGCTGGGCGCGTTGACGCTCACGGCCCGGACGATCATCGCGATCCTCGCCAACTCGGTCGTCGTCTACTTCCTGCAGCCCTCGCTCGCGACCATGCTCGTCGCCGTCGCGTTCCTCTTCTCCGTCGCGCTCGACCGGCCGCTCGCGGGTCGCCTCGCTGCCGACTTCTGTCCCCTGCCGACCGAGATGCACGCGAACACCCATGTGCGCCGATTCTTCCGGCAGATCTCGTTGCTCTGGGCGTTCGCCCAAGCCGCGAACGCCGGCATCACGGTGTGGTTGCTGTTCTCACAGTCGCTCAACACCTTCGTGCTGCTCCGTACGGTGGTGTCGGCGGGCGTCACGATCGCGGCGATCGCCGCCTCGGCGTTGTGGTTCAAGCGGAGCATGGGACGCCACGGCATCGTCGTGCACCTCCCCCGGTGGCGCCGCGCCGCGGTCGTCGCGTCAGGGTCATGACGCCCCGGACGCTCCGGACCGCCGACGGCCTCGATCTCGTTGCACACTGCCGTCTTGCACCCGGGACTCCGCGCGCCGCAGTCGTCGTCGTCCACGGGTTCAGTGCATCCGCCGCCTGCCCGAACGTCGAGGCGCTGGCAGATGCGCTCCACGCCGACGACCTCGACGTCATCACCTATGACGCCCGGGGCCACGGTGCCTCGCCGGGCGAGGCGACGCTCGGCGACCACGAGCAGCACGACGTCGAGGCGGCGGTCGCCCTCGCGCGGGAGCGCACCCCACGCGTCGTCGTCGTCGGCGCCTCGATGGGCGCGATCGCAGCCGTGCGCTACGCGGTGACAGATGCGGATCTCGCCGGCGTGGTCACGCTGTCGTGCCCGGCCGAGTGGACTCTTCCCCGCAACGTGCGCGGTGTGCTGGCCGCCGCGATGACCCGCACGCCTGTAGGGCGCCTTGCGATGCGCCGTCTCTGCGGCGTGCGCATCTCGGACCGATGGACGAACCCGGCGCCCCCGATCGACCTCGTCGCCCAGCTGAAGGTCCCGATCACGTACATCCACGGCACCGAGGACAGGTTCATCGCAGTGCGGGACGCGGCTCGGCTCTGGGAGGCCACCCCCGAACCACGACGGCTCGTCGTGCTCCGCGGAATGGGCCACGCCTTCGAGCCGATCGCCACGGAGACCGTGCGCGTCGCGGTCGAGTGGGCCCTCGCCGAGGAGCTCAGCCCCGCTTCCTGACGCGCGTTTCGAGCCGGTCGAAATCAGCTTGCGGGTTCCCAGCGCCATGCGAGCCCGACGAGTCCGGGACCCGTGTGCACGACCATGACGCTGCCGAACGGGCCGACGAACGCGGTCGCAGGGTCGACCTCGGCCCGGACGCGCGTGAGCAGCTCGTTCGCGGACGCCTCTGCTTGCGCGTGGAGCGCGGCGACGTGCAGGCGCGCGCCGGGAACCCGGTCACGACGCCACCGTGAGACGATGCGGTCGAGGGCGGCGGGCATGCCGAGCGCGGGACGCAGCGGGCGTGCTCCGCCGTCCCGGAACTCGAACAGCGGCGCGATGCCGAGGCGGCGACCCGCCCATCCGGCGATGTTCGGCACGCGGCCACTGCGCACGAGGTGATCGAGGTTCGGCACGGTCGCGAGCAACCGCACCTGCGCAGTTGCCACGCTCGCGGCGCGCTCGACGTCTTCGAGCGACATGCCGTGCTCCGCTGCGGCAGCGGCCGCGAGCACCACGAGCGCCTGCGCGCCGGCGGCGGTCGCGGTGTCGACCACGCGCACCGGCCCCCCCGCCGCTCGGGCGCCGACGACGGCTGCCTCGTGCGTCGAGCTCATCGTCGACGCGATCGTGAGCAGCAGGACGCCGTCGTCGGTCTCGCGTTGTCGCTCCTTCACGGCCGCCTCGAACTCACCCGGTGTCGGGCCGGACGTCGTGACGTCGTCGTGCGCCAGCATCTCGCCGAGCGGCACCTCACCGTCGTGGCTCGCGACTCCGCCGACGGTGAGCCACATCGGGACGATCGTGATGTCATGCGCCAGTGCGAGCTCCGCGGGCAATGCCGCCGCACTGTCGGTGACGATCGCGACGGCCATCAGGCTCCTTCCGGACGCGCATCCCCGGCCGCCGGGCGTTCGCGCGCCGGACGTTCGGGGCTGAGCCGGACCCGCGATGCAGACAGGAACACGACCACGCCGGAGCACAACAGCACCAGGCGAGACGGCTCCAGGGTTCCGACAATCGGCCAGTGCACTTTCCCGACGAGCTCTCCTGCCGCGCCCGCGCCGATCGCCGCCGCCGCGAGCCCGGAGCGGATCACGATGTGGAACACCGCGAAGGCAAGGATGCGTTCCTGGCCGTCGAGCTCCGATTGCAGCGCCCCCATGCCCGACGCCAGTGTCCACGCGGCAGCGGCACCGAACAGCACCGCGCCCACGAAGGCGAGCCCGATGGCGGGCGCGAGGCTGAAGAACGCAACGATGCAGCCCAGTGCGAGCACGCCGAGCTGCGTCGCGCGCAGGCGGTCCACGCGATGAAATCGCTGTATCAACGCGAGGCCGCCACCCGCACCGACGCCGAAGAGCGCCACGAGCACTCCGAACTCCGCGTCGCTCGCATGCAAGACCGTGCGCACGAACTCGATGCCGAGTGAGAACAGCGCACCCAGCCCGAGCGCGACCGAGATCGTTGCAGGCAAGACCGCGCGCACCAGCGGGATCGAGAACGCGTCGCGGAACCGTACGTGCGCCTGCTCGTGCACATTGACCTCTCCGCCGCTCGAGCGCCCGACACCGTGCCCGAGCGTGGTGATGCGCGCGATCATCAGCGCCGAAAAGACATACGACAGACCGTCGAGCCAGAACACGAGCGCCAGCGGACGGCCGAGCAGGTCGCTGCCGGGCAGCGCGGCAATCAGCGCGAAGACGCCTGCGCCGAGCGGGATCGTGCCGTACGAAGACCCGAGCACCAAGCCGTTCGCAAGCTCGAGATCACCGTTGCCCACCAGATCGGGGATCGACGCGTCGCGTGCGGGCAGGAACACCAGGCTGCCGACCTCGATCATGAATGCCCAGAGGTAGACCCACCAGAGGCCCCGCACGAGCGGCACGAGCGCCACCATCACCGCTCGCGTCATGTCCATCGAAACCATCGTGCGGCGCCGATCCCACCTGGACGCGGCGCGGGCTGCGAGCGGGCCGCCGAGCGCGGCGGGCAGCAGCCGCAACGCCAGGATGCCGCCGACCGCCGTCGCCGAGCCTGACTCGTGGAAGACCAGCGCCATGAACGCGAAGGTGCCCATCCAATCGCCCAGCGCCGAGACGCCCTGACCGATCAGGAGCTTGCGGAAGCCATCGGCCCGCCACAACGCGTTCCGGCTCATGCTCGTCCGCTCTCGGCGATGTCGGCGTCGCGGTCGAACAGGAGCCGTTCCCACACGACGCCGGGCGTCCACGCCTCCGGCCTCGTGTTGCCGAGCACTCGCTTCACCCACATCGGAAGCACCACGCATGCGCCGGCGATCGCACCGGGGCGACCGTGCGTCCGGGCCAACACGGGAACGAGCGCGCACTGCGCCGCGAAACCACCGAGCCCCGTCTGCCTCGCGGCCCTGCCCGCGACCAGGCCGCCGAGCATCACCGGGACACCCGGCCATGCGTTCACACCGAGCGCGCCCAGCGAGGGCGCGAACCCGCGCCCCCCTGCGCCGCGCAGGAACGGCGACCAGTTGTGGCCCGCGATCGCCATGCCGCCGGCCACGGCAGCCAGACCGGGCCGGTTGCGACCCGCGAGCAAAGGACCCACCATCGCCTTGGCGATGTCGGCAACACCCGAGACCGCCAGCGGCATGAAGCCGGCCACGCGATAGAGGCTGGTGCCCGAGACCGTGCCGCTTCCGACGGTGCGAAGGTCCGCGCCTGCCTTCATGCGCGCGGCGACCTGCGAGCTGGGAATGGAACCGGCGGCGAACGAGACCGCGAGTACGGCCATGGGCTTCACGTCTCTCAGTGTTGTCGCAAACGACCCCCGGCATCTGAGTGTTCCCACTGGGCCACCGCAGCTAGCTTGCACGCCCATGCAGAGCAGCGACGTCACCCTCCAGACCACGGACGGTCCGATGCGGGCCTACGTTGTCCGGCCCGACGGTGAGCCGCGGGGTGCCGTGGTGGTCGTGCAGGAGGCGTTCGGCGTGAACGGCCACATCGAGGACGTGACGCGCCGCCTGGCCGACGCCGGGTACTACGCGATCGCGCCCGACCTCTTCCACCGTTCCGGCGCCGGATGCGTCGTCGAGTACGGGGACTTCGCCAAGGTCATGGAGTACTTCAAGGACGTCTCCGGGGACGAGGCGATCCTCACCGACATCTCGGCCGCGCTCGATCACCTGCACAGTGCCGGATTCTCCGATCCACGCATCGGCGTCGTCGGATTCTGCTTCGGCGGGCGCGTCTCCTATCTCGTCGCGCTCCGGTACGCCCTCGGTGGGGCAGTCGGCTTCTACGGCGGCGGCATCGTGACCGGCCGCTTCCCGCAGTTCCCGCCGCTCGTCGCCGATACCGCGAACCTCCGCACGCCGTGGCTGGGTTTGTTCGGTGACCAGGACGCGTCGATCCCGGTCGACGAGGTGGAGCAGCTCCGAAGCGCGCTGCAGGCGACGGCCGTGGACACGGAAGTCGTGCGCTACGCAGACGCCGGCCATGGCTTCCACTGCGATCAGAGAACCGACTATCGGCCCGACGACGCCAAGGACGCGTGGGACCGCACCCTGAGGTGGTTCGGGGCGCACATTCGCTGATCGCGGCTCAGTCGCCTCCGCCGCGGTGCTTGTGGCCACCGTCGTGTTTGGGCGGGTCGTGTCGATCCGGCGATGGAACGGATGACACCGGCACAGTCGTGGCCGGCACCGTCGACGTGGTCGTGCTGCTCGGGGCGTACCGTGCGAGGGCGTTCTGTGTGTCGGCCGACGCAACGCGGATCTCTGCCGCGCGGCTGTCGCTCACCAGGTGTTCGGCCCGCAGCATTGCCACCGCGTCATCGAGCGTGTGCAGCAACGTCGTCGCCCGCGCGATGTCGCCACGGGCCGCGGCCTCGCGGGCCGCGGCGATCTGGGCGTCGAGAAGCTTTGCGGCTCGCGAATCCATGCCGCCCGACCCGTCGCCGCACGCGGCGGCGAGCGCGAGCACCGCGCACAATGCGATCGCGGAGATGCGGCTCATCGGTCGACTGCGTGTTGCAGGCGCTGGAACGGCGCTTCCAGCCCGGACGGCAGCGTCGCGTTCGTCCGGCTCGGCGCGGTCGGGCCCGGTGCCGGGAATTTCAGCCCGGCCGTGTCGTGCGAGAACGCAACCGCGCCGGCGAGGAGGGCCAGAACGGCGATCGCGCCAAGGACGGCGAGCCGGGTGCGCCGCCGCGCCGGTGGAGCGGGGGCCGGGGCGACGGCGAGCACGCGAGTCGGCGTGGTCGGCGGGCGCACGTCGACCGGCGACGTGGCGTCGACCACGTGCTTCGTGCTGCCCGCGGCAGCCGCGAGAGCACCGGCGAGCTCCTGCGCAGTGGCGAAGCGATCATCGGGCAGGCGCGCCATCGCGCGGCAGACGACTGCCGCAAGCTCCGCCGGCACGTCGGCACGCAGCTCCCGCACGGGGCGCAGGATCCCGTGACGCGCCGCGTACGCGACCGCGACCGCGTTGTCGCCTTCGTAGGGTCGGCACCCCGTGAGCGCCTCGTAGCACATCACGCCGATCGAATAGAGGTCGCTGCGCGCCGTCGCCGGCTTGCCCTCGACACGTTCGGGCGCCAGGTATGCGGGTGTGCCCAACACGAGGCCCGTTTGGGTCAGGCCGCGGGTCACGTCGCCCGACATCGCGATCCCGAAATCCGAGAGCTTCGGCGTGTCATCGTCGGTGAGGAGCACGTTGGCGGGCTTGAGATCGCGGTGGAGCACGCCTCGCGCATGCGCGGCGGCGACGGCATCCAGGAGTGCACGCATGACGTCGAGCACACGTTCGACTGGTGCGGGACCGCGCTCGAGCTCGTCGGCGAACGTGCGGCCGGAAAGTCGCTCCATGACGATGAACGGCATCCCGACGTCGACGCCCACGTCATAGACGGTCACCACGTTCGGATGGGACACCGCTGCACCCGCGCGAGCCTCCACCTCGAAGCGCGCCCGGCCGTGCGGCGTGGCCCACGCGGCGGGATCGAAGCACTTCACCGCGACCGTGCGACGCAGCCGGCGGTCGTGCGCCGTCCGCACCTCCGCCATCCCGCCGCGACCGATGACCGGACCGAGCTCGTAGCGGTCGCAGAGCACGGAGCGAGACGAGGCGAGCATGCAGAGAGACCTACCCAGATCGACGGGCGGTCCATTGCTCCGAGGGAAATCCCCCCTCCTCGTTTGCGCCGAGACGAGGCGGGTACCGAAACGCTCGGAGCGGGGCGCATGGCGCGCGCCCGGTTCCGTCACAAGCGAAAAGCACCGGGACGGCCTCCAGCGACCCCCTACCTGTGTGTCGCTGGGGGCCGTCACCGTGGCGAGATCTTATGAGCCCGTGTCGCGTCCACACTTTGGCGCCCGCGAAACGCCCCGAATCGGGCGGCGTACGCTTGTGCGGTGGAGCTGTTGCATCGAGCCCTGGAGGCGATCGACGCAGCGAACGGACAGGACCCGACCGTCGTCACCGTTCGGGACCGCACCGGTCCGAAGGAGATCGTGCACGCCGAGCTGGTCACCGGGTGGGTGCGGCGACTCGTCGCCCGGCCCAGCGACGCGCTGTTGCTCGCAGCCCGGGGGCATCATTTCCGCCGCTGGACCTCGCCGCGCGCGTCGGCTCCGGCCGGCCGTGCGGGCTACCTGCGCTGGCGCAAGGCACTCCACGAGCAGCACGCGCGCGAGCTCGGTGCCGTGCTCGACGAAGTGGGATACGACCCGCCGGCGATCTCGCGTGTGCAGGCGTTGGTCCGCAAGGACGGTCTGGGCCACGATCCGGACGCGCAGGTGCTCGAAGATGCGTTGTGTCTCGTATTTCTCGAGACGCAGCTCGTCGACGTCGCGTCCCGACTGGACGCGGACACCCTCCAACGCGTCATCGTGAAGACCGCACGCAAGATGAGCCCCGCGGGACTCGCGTTGATCGCCGAGGTGCCGTTGACCCCGGGCGGCCGGCGGGTGCTCGACGAGGCACTCGGCCGTGACGTCGTCCAGCGCTACCTGTCGGCGCTCGCCGCGCACGACTGGCCGTCGCTTGCGGGAACACTGGCGGCCGACGTGCACCGAATGGGCCCGTACCGCGACGTGTACGACGGGCGGGACACCTATGCGGCCTTCCTGGAGACGACGATGACCGCGCTGTCCGGCTACGAGCTGGCAGTCGAGCGGATGACCGCCGGCGGCGGGACCGTGGCGGTCGAGCTCAGCGAGACGGTGGACGACGGCCCCGACCGCCTCCGAACCGACGAGGTCGTCGTCTTCGACGTCGTGGACGGGCTCATCTCGCAGGTCGCGGTGTACCTGCAGGAATCGGAGCGGACGCCCGGACCTTGACGGGTGACGGACGGCGCGACACTGGAGCGCCCATGGTCGAGCCGGCTGCATTCCCCACGAAGTTCTGGCACGCGCTGCCCGACGGCAGGGTGCAGTGCGACGTGTGCCCCCGCGCGTGCAAGCTGCACGAAGGCCAGCGCGGCGTGTGCTTCGTCCGTGCACGCGAGAACGACGCGGTCGTGCTCACGACATACGGCCGGTCGAGCGGATTCTGCGTCGACCCGATCGAGAAGAAGCCCCTCAATCACTTCTTGCCCGGGAGCTCGGTCCTCTCCTTCGGCACGGCCGGATGCAATCTGGCCTGCCGGTTCTGCCAGAACTGGGACATCTCCAAGTCCAAGGAGATCGACACGCTCGCCGACGGCGCGTCCCCCGAGACGATCGCACGCGCGGCCGGGGATCTCGGCTGCCGCAGCATCGCCTTCACCTACAACGATCCGACGATCTTCATGGAGTACGCGATCGACGTCGCCGACGCGTGCCGCGCGTCCGGCATTGCCGCGGTCGCGGTCACCGCCGGGTACATCTCCGCCGCGCCGCGCCGCGAGCTGTATGCGCACATCGACGCCGCGAACGTCGACCTCAAGGGATTCACCGAGGAGTTCTACCGGCACGTGTGCGGCGGCCATCTGCACGACGTGCTCCAGACCCTCGAGTACCTGGTCCACGAGACGGACGTGTGGGTCGAGACGACCACGCTGCTCATCCCGGGGAAGAACGACAGCGACGACGAGCTCGACGCGATGACGCATTGGGTGGTGGATCACCTCGGCTGCGACGTGCCCATGCACTTCACCGCGTTTCATCCCGACTTCAAAATGCTCGACGTCGCACCGACACCGCCGTCGACCTTGACGCGCGCGCGAGAGATCGCGCTCGCGAACGGCGTCCGCTACGCGTACACCGGCAACGTGCACGACCGCGCAGGTGGCAGCACACGGTGTCGGGTATGCAACACGGTCGTCATCGAACGCGACTGGTACGAGCTCGGTTCGTACGGCCTCACGGATGACGGGCACTGCATGTCGTGTGGCGCGCGCCTCCCGGGCCACTTCGACGGCCCGCCAGGAACGTGGGGCGCACGCCGCCGGCCCGTGCGGCTCGCCGGGACCGGGACGCGCCGTTGAGCACGCGCCCACCGTCCGTCGCGGGATCGTTCTATCCGGCCGATCCCGTGGAGCTGGCCGCGACCGTCGACCGGCTGCTCGCCGCAGCGCCCCGCGTTGCAACCTCTCCCAAGGCGCTCGTCGTCCCGCACGCCGGATACGCCTACTCGGGCCCGATCGCGGCGACCGGTCACGCGACCTTGTTGCCTGCACGGCACGAGATCACTCGTGTGGTGCTGCTCGGGCCGGCGCATCGCGTCGCGTTCGACGGATGCGCACTCCCTCGAGCCGATGCGTTCCGCACGCCGCTCGGCGAGGTGGCGGTCGACACCGAGGCGCGCACCGTGCTGGCCGGCATGCCCGGAGTC
>DASQHW010000330.1:0-6987 GCA_035631895.1 Acidimicrobiia bacterium
GCCACGCTCGCATTTCCCGCGGTCGCGATGCTCGGCTATGTGTACTGCGTGGTGGTCACGTGCCTCTCGACGGTGTTGCAGGACCACCTCCCCAACGAGGTCCGCGGCCGGGTGATGGCCCTCTGGATCATGGGGTTCGGCGGCACGGTGCCGCTCGGCGTGCTCGCCGCCGGGCCGTTCAGCGAGCGCCACAGCACGGCGGTGCTGCTCGTGGGGGCCGCCTGGGCGCTCGTGCTCGCGCTGTGGTCGAATGCCGGGCGGCTCCGGCGAAAGGGTGCCTCGGATGTCTGAACCGCACGCCGTCGGCTATCGAGCACTGCGCGGCCGCGTCCGCGAGATCGTCGAGTCCGCGGCACCGGCCGCGGTCGAGGGTCCGTCGCCGGCGACGCCCGGCTGGACCGTGCACGATGTCCTCGCGCATCTCGTCGGTGTGACCGACGACGTCGTCCACGGTCGGCTCGACGGCATCGCGACCGATCCCTGGACGGCCGCGCAGGTGGAGAGCCGGCGCGGCGTACCGGCCGGCGAGATGCTCGACGAGTGGGACGCGCACGCCGAGGAGTTCGAGTCGATGCTCGGTGCCGTGCCGATGGAGATCGCCGGACAGGCCTTGTTCGACGCCGCCACGCACGAGCACGACATCCGTTGTGCGCTGCGCTGTCCCGGTGCGCGCGACAGCGACGCGCTCGCGCTGGCGTGGGAGTGGGTCGTCGCGACGCGGCCGACGACCGGCTTGCCGACGATGCGGTTCGTCACCGAGGTCGGCGAGGCCGTCGTGGGTGAGGGTGAGCCCCTCGCGACCGTCGAGGCGAGCCGCTTCGAGATCCTGCGCGCCTCGACCGGCCGTCGCAGCGCGAGCGAGATCGAGGCCTACGGCTGGAACCCGTCGGCGATGCCCGAGCTGCTGATCCTCGCGGGGATCTTCGCGATGCGCCCCGACCCCCTCGACGAGTAGCCCCAACCGTTCGTCAGCGAGCGAGCTCGCGAAGGACGTTGGTGACGTTGCGACCGATGACATCGAGGTTGTAGCCACCCTCCTGCACGACCACCGTCGGGAGCTCGAGCGACGACAGCGCGGCGCCGATGCGCGTGTAGTCGTCGCCGACCAGCCGGAAGGTGTCCGGGTCCTCGAGCGCGGTGTCGACGCCGAGCGAGACGAGCACGCCGTCGGGACCGAACCTCCGTACCGCCGCCAGGGCGTCCTGGAGCGCAGTGCCGTATGCGTCCCACTCGGTCCCCGCGGGCAACGGGAAGTTGCGCGTGCAGTCCTCGCCCGCACCCCAGCCGCGCTCGCGCGCGAATCCCAGGAAGAACGGATACTCGTCGGCCGGGTCCGCGTGGAGTGATACGAACAGCACGTCGTCGCGGTCGTAGAAGATCTGCTGCGTTCCGTTGCCGTGGTGGTAGTCGACGTCGACGATCGCGACCCGCGCGCCGCGTTCGGTCCAGGCCTGCGCCGCGACCGCGATGTTGTTGAGATAGCAGTAGCCGGCGAACGAGTCGGTTGCGGCGTGGTGTCCCGGCGGGCGCGCGAGCGCGTAGGACACCGGCGCGCGACCGTCCGCCACGGCCTCCCACGCGGAGAGCGTGACGTCGACGGCAGCGATCGACGCTGCCCACGTGCCCGCGAGCAACGGATCGCTGTCATGCGAGTACCAACCCAGCTGCGCGATCACGTGCGGCGGCTCGTCGTACGGTTGTCCACGGATCGCGCGCGCATAGGCCACGGCTTCGGACGCCGCGTCGAGGCCGGTCGCGGCGCGCCAGCGATCGTGGGCGTGCTCGAGGAACTCCAGGTACTCCGGAGGGTGGACGCGCCGGACCGGGTCGAGGCCGAACTGCTTGGGCGCGGTCGGCGCGCCGAGGTGAGCCTCGACCAGCGCGGCGACGATGCGGTCGACGCGCTCGGGCACCTCGGGCGGATCGACGAGACGGCCGCGATCGAGGAACGGCAGCCGCGGATGGTGGGCCCGATGCGCGTCAGAGCCGAACGTCAGCATCGGTGGAACCTATTGACCGGTGGCGAAGCTGTCGCACACCTGCTCGATCGCGGCGCGCAACACCGCGGGATCGAGGTCCGGCACCGTGCAGCCCGGGCCGTCGAGCCGCACGGTGTTCTCGGCCGTGAAGTGCCGGACGGTCAGCTCGAGCACGGAATCGCGCTCCCGGCCCGCGCCGGAGACCCGCAGGACGAACGTGCAGCCCTTCGCGCGTCCCTGCACCGCTGCGAAATCGGGCTCCCGCGCCGGCGGCACGAACTCGCCGGCCATCTCCCGCGCGAGCAGCAGGAGGGCTGCATTCGCGCGGCCCTGCTGTTTGATCCATTGACGACGACCACCGAGAAGCGCCATCCGCACAGCATCGACGTTTGCGCCCGCCAAGTAAAAGACCCTCGGTACCCTTGTGCCCGATGACCGGCGTGCAGGTCGTCGCGGTCGACCTCGCCCTGCCGGCGGCCGCCGTCGCCCGACTCGATGCGATGCTCCCAACCGCGGAGCGCAGCGCCCGCCCCGAGGTTCGGGTCCTGCGCGCCACGACCCGTGAGGTGCTCGCCGAACGGTTGGGCGTCGCGGCCCACGCCGTCGAGGTGAGCCGGCGCTGCCGCCATTGCGGACATCCGACGCACGGCAAGCCCGGCCTCGTGGGCGCGCCGGAGGTGTCCTTCAGCGTGAGCCGCTCCGGGACGATCGGGGTGATCGCCGTCGCGGCCGACGGGGTGACCGTCGGCGTGGACATCGAGCAGGTACGACCGCGCCCGAACCTGGCCGGGCTCGCCGTGCGGACGCTCGGTCCCGAGGCACTCGCCGCCTGGCGCGCGGCGCCGGAAACCGAGCAGCTCACGCGATTCCTCGCCGCGTGGACGGCCAAGGAGGCGTATCTCAAGGCGATCGGCACGGGGATCACGGTCCCGTTGCGGGAGGTGCCCGAACAGCCGGCGGGCTGGTCCGTCACGCATTTCGCCGTCGTGGAGGGCTACCTGGGCGCGCTCGCCCGAGGTGTCAGCGCGAATGGCGGAACTGGAGGCTGAGGCGCGGGCCTGCGTTCGCCACCTTCGGCACCGAGTGCTCCCAGGTGCGCTGGGCGGTGCCGCCCATCACGAACAGGTCGCCGGGGACGAACGTGAACGCCCTCGTCTCGCCGTGCCGGGACTTGCACCGCATTCGCAGGGTGCGCCGTGAACCGAGCGAGATCAACGCGACAACCGGGTCGATGACCTCGTCCGGGATGCGGTCGCCGTGCCAGGCGACGCTGTCGCGGCCGTCCCGGTAGAGCGCGGCCCCGACGCCGTCGAATTCGCGTCCGTATCGGGCGGACAGGGCGGCCGCCATGGGTGCGATCACCGGCGGGAGCGACGGGTCGTCGAGCGAGGTGCCGTACCACGCGATCAGGCGCGGCTCGTCGACCATGCGGTCGTACATGTGCACGCGGCGCTGTGCCCACGGCGCGCGATCGACGATCGTGGCGAACAACGCGTCGGCGCCCTGCACCCAACCCGGGACGTGCTCCACCCACGCGGTGTCGTCGAGCGGCACGTGGCGCGCCGACGTGAAGTCCGCGTCGAAACCGGGTTCGTTGCCGGCGTCGAGCAACGATGGCTGCCAGAGCATCGAACGGGTGTTCGCCATCCGGCCACGATACCGGTGGGGACAACCGGCTCAGACCTCGGCAGTACCCTCGTGCAAGTGATTCCTGACGACGCGGACTACGCCGACGACGTGGACCCGGAGAGCACACCGCACGCGGCGCCTGCGCCCATCGAGCGGTTCCACCGCTCGTCGCTGGGCACGATGCTCGCGGCGAGCATGTTCGGGCTCCGCGACGTGCTCGAGCCGCCCAAGGACGAGACGCCCGCGATCGTCGAGGACTGGGCGGGCGGCGAGCCGTTCGACGACCCGTACGTGATGCGGCTCGACCCGGAGCACCCGGAGGATTCGATCGTGATGATCCGCCCGTGGCTCAAGAAGCCCGGGAAAACCAGGGACTGAGATCGACGCGCCGGCCTTCCTCGGCCGCGATGTACGCGCCGTACACGACCGCGACGACATCACGCCCGAGCGACGCGTCGGCGCGCGGTGGGCGGCCGTGCACGACCGCCTCCGCGAAGTCCTGCATCTCCTGCGGGTATCCCTGCATCCAGTCCTCGTCCGGTGACGGCTGTGACCAACCCGCGTGCGTCTCCAGCTTCTCGCTGAGGTACGCGCTCTCGAGCACCCGGGCGTCGGGCGCGTACGCGCGCACGGCGTTGTTGGGGTTGAGGTTCGCCTCGATGACCGCGTTCGTCGCGAATACGGTCATCCGGTTCTGCACGCCGCCGAGCGTCGTGTCCGCGCCCACGATCTCCGCGACCGTGCCGTCGTCGAAGGTGCACACGAGCAGACCGAAATCCTCGACGTCCTCGTAGCCCGATCTGATTGCAGTGTCCGCGCCCGCGAATGCTGCAGCCTTCGTCAGCGATCGCGTTTCGGCGATCACGGTCGCGGGTCGCGCGCCCTCTCGTTGCTTGAGATGCATCGCGGCGCCGAGAGGATGACAGCCCTTGCCGAGCAGCGCGCCCCCTCCGGCGGTGACCCAGTGCTTGTTGGGTTCGGCATGTGTGCCGCTGTGCGATTCCTCGCCCTGGATGCGCAGGATCGCGCCCCCGGCCGTCTCGAGCAGCGCGGCCGCCTTCGCGACCGGCGGTGCGTACACCCAGTTCTCTGCGTAGCAGCACCAACGACGCGCCGCGCTCGCGGCGGCGACGATGGCATCTGCGCCCGCGACCGCTCGATCGAGCATGGCGCGCGCCGTCAGCTCGTCGCGCCGGACGAAACAACCCGTGAGGGGTTTCTCGACGACGACGTGCTTGCCCGCGGCCAGCGCGTCGAGCGCAAGCGACGCGTGGAGATGGTTCGGCACACAGAGGTCGACGACATCGATGTCCGGGTCGGTGAGGACGTCGGGGGCGCGCGTGTCGGAACGGGTCGTCGCGACCGCGACGATCTCGACGTCGATCCCGTGCACCCGTTGCCACGCGTCGGCGTGCAGCCGGGAGGCGAAGCCGCCGCCGATCATCCCGATGCGGAGTCGGTCCATCACACGTCCTCGGCACGGATCCGCTCGCGCGCCACGGTGAAACGCTCGAGTTGCTCATGCCGCACCGTCACGCCGAGGCCCGGTAAGTCGGGTACGCGGAGCCGGCCGTCTTCGAGGACGAACGGCTCGGTGAGGTCGCCATCGAGCCCGAAATAGCGGTCCGAGGCCGAGCAGTCGCCGGTCATCGTGAAGCCCGGCAACGCTGCCACCGCCACGAGGACGGCACGCCCGATGCCGGTCTCGAGCATCCCGCCGGCAACTGCCGGCACTCCGGCGGCGACGCACACGTCGTGCACGGCACGGGCCTCGGCGATCCCGAGACGCGCAGGCTTCACGCTCACCACGTGCGCCGCCCCGAACGTGATCGCGTCCCGCGCGACCGTCGCGCTCGTCACGGTCTCGTCGAGGCACGTCGGTGTGCGCATGCGTGCCGCGAGCGCCGCATGGTCGGCCAGCGCGTCGGCCGCGAGCGGCTGTTCGAGGCATTGCAGGCCGAACGCGTCGAGTCCGGTCAGGGCCGGCGCGTCGGCGAGTGTGTAGGTGCCGTTCGCGTCCGCGGCGAGCGGAAGGTCGTCGCCGACGGTGCGGCGCGCCGCGCGCAGCACAGCGGCGTCGCGGCCCGGTTCGATCTTGCACTTGACGCGCCGGTAGCCGGCGTCGACGTAGCTCCGGAGCAGCTCCTCGAAGCGCGCACCGTCGTCGCAGAGCCCGATCGCGACGCCGGCATCGACATGTGCGCGCACCGCGCCGAGATGTGCGGCGAGCGACACACCGTCACGGCGCAGACGGCCGTCGAGCAACGCGCACTCGACGGCGGCACGTGCCGCGCCGTGCCCCCGGACGCGCGGCAATGTCCCGTGCGCAAGCAGCGCAGGGAGCAGGTAGTCGCGCAGGACGAGGCGCGCGGTGTCGACCGTGTCGGGTGCATAGCTGGGCGTGGTGAAGGCGGCGACCTCACCCCAACCGTCTCCGGCGTCACCGCGTACGCGGACCAACAACGCCTCTTTCGTCGCGGTCTCACCGGTCGCGGTGCGAAACGGCTCGACAAGTGGCATGCGGACGCGGAAGAGCTCTGCTTCGTGGAGTATGGATGGGAGCGTACGCGCGAACGAGCCCGGGCTCGCGGCCCGGGCTCGTTCGCGTGATGAGCGTACGGGGCGAGAACCTCAGCGGCGCTTCGCCGTCGCCTTCTTCTTGGTCGTCTTGCGCGCGGGTGTCGCCTTGCGCGTGGTTGCCTTCTTGGTCGTCTTCTTCGCGGTTGACTTCTTGGCAGTCTTCTTCGCCGTCGCCTTGCGCGTGGTTGCCTTCTTGGTCGTCTTCTTCGCGGCAGTCTGGCGTGGTGCCTTGCCCGAGAGGACGGCGTCCTTGAAGCCCTTCAACGGCGTGATGCGTGCGACCCGCTTGGCAGCGACTCTCACCTGCTCGCCGGTGGCAGGGTTTCGAGCCATGCGCGCAGGCCGGTCGATACGCCGGAACTTTGCGAAGCCGGAGATGGCAACGTCTTCACCGGTCGCCACCTTCGAGGTGATCAGATCGGTGAGCGACGTCAAGATCTCGTCCGCATCTTTGCGGCTCTTCTCCAACTTCGCCGCGAACTCGTTGAGCAGCTGGCTGCGATTCACTTGACCTCCATCGACCACAGGGCAGTGCAGCGCGCATCGTTGCACGTTCATCCCCACGATGGGCGGATCCTGCCGGAAATTTCGGCGTTTTTCTGTGTTTTCCGTTTTCATCGGCTAGGTCTCGGTGCCGCTCCCGGCCGCTTCGAGCGAGCCGGGGTCCAACGCCCATCTCGCCTTGCCTTGGGATTTCGCGCGATACATCGCGACGTCGGCGCGGCGGAGGAGGTCGCCCGGGTCGGCGCGGGCGGCCGCCGCGACCGCGATGCCGATGCTCGTGGAAACCCGCACCTCG
>DASQHW010000331.1:0-3222 GCA_035631895.1 Acidimicrobiia bacterium
CGGCGGCGTGCTCGTGCCGATCAACACCCGGTTCAAAGGGGCCGAAGCACGCTACGTCCTCGAACGTGCCGACGCGCAGATGCTGTTCACGGTGACCGACTTCCTCGATACCGACTACGCCGCGTTGCTGCGGGCAGAACCGCAAGTGGCGACGCTGCGCGACATCGTCGACTTGCGCGGGGCCGAGTTCGCCAAGTTCCTCGGGCGGGGTGACACGAGCCCCGCCGCGTTCCCGGTGGTCAGCGGTGACGACCTGTGCAGCATCCTGTTCACGTCGGGCACGACCGGACGGCCCAAAGGCGCGATGCTGACACATGGCGCGACCGTGCGGGCGTACGACGCGTGGGCCACGGTGATCGGGCTGCGTGCCGGCGACCGGTACCTGGTCGTCAACCCGTTCTTCCACTCGTTCGGCCTCAACGCCGGGATCATCGCCTGCCTCATCAAAGGCGCGACGATCATTCCGCATCCCGTGTTCGACGTCGACGCGGTGATGACGCGTGCGGCGCAGGAGCGCGTGACGATGCTGCCGGGACCACCGACGGTCTACCAATCCATCCTCGACCACCCGCGCCTCGCGGAGTTCGACATGTCGTCCTTGCGGCTCGCCGTGACGGGCGCGGCCGCGGTGCCGGTCGAGCTGATCCGGCGCATGCGTGCGGAGTTGGGCTTCGAGACGATCGTGACCGGATACGGCCTCACCGAAGCGACGGGCATCGCGACGATGTGCCGGCACGACGACGACCCCGAGACGATCGCGACGACGTCGGGGCGCGCGATCCCCGACGTCGAAGTGGCCGTCGTCGACGAGAAGGGGGTCGAGGTGCCCCGCGGCGAACCCGGGGAGATCGTCATCCGCGGCTACAACGTCATGCGGGGATTCATCCACGATCCCGAATCGACAGCGGAGGCGATCGACGCCGACGGCTGGCTGCACACCGGTGACGTCGGCGTGATGGACGAGCGGGGATACGTCCGCATCACCGACCGCACGAAGGACATGTTCATCGTCGGCGGGTTCAATGCGTATCCGGCCGAGATCGAGAACATGATCAGTGACCACCCCGCGGTCGGACAGGTCGCGGTCGTGGGGGTGCCCGACACCCGCATGGGCGAGGTCGGCTACGCGTTCGTCATCCCCCGCCACGACGCCACGATCACGCCCGAAGCGCTGATCGCGTGGTGCCGCGACCGCATGGCGAATTACAAAGTGCCCCGTTACGTCGAGATCGTCGACGCGGTGCCACTGAACGCCAGCGGCAAGGTCCTCAAGTACGAGCTCCGGGGCCGCGCCCAACAGGCCCTCGCCTGAGTCAGATCTCCTCCAACGGGCGGCGGTCTTCGACCTGGGGCTGGCGGCCGGCGCGCATCGGGCTCAGCGGCGCGTCGACCAGCAGGGTGCGACGGACATCGGCGCCCATCGCGGTGAGGCGGGCGCGCCAGGGCGCGAGGGCGGCGCCGTCCCAGGCCTGCTCGAAGTTGGCCCACGCCTCCCACGACGGGAACGCCCAGAGCACGATCGCCTCGGAGTCGTTGGTCATCGCGACGCGAAAGGCACCGACACAACGTGCGCCGAGCGCCTCGACCGCGGGACGGCCCGCTTCTCCGAGCGCGTCGAGGAAGACACGTACGGTACCGACGGGCACCGTGACGAGCTCGTGCGCGTAGACCACACCTTTCACGCCCGCGGCCGTGAGCTCTTCGATGGTCGGGCTCCACTGCTCCGGGACGACGATGCGGTCGACGCCGCCGCGCCGCAGCTCGGCGGCGCGGCCCCACCACTCGGCGAGCGCGGGATCCTGCAACGACGGTGACGCGAGCTCGTGGCCGAAGCTCGCGACGAGGCCGTCCCAGCCGTCGAGCTCCCAGAGGTTGACGACCTCGGGCCAGCGTCCGGTCGACCCAACCGTGCCCCACACGCCGAAGCAGAGCATGTTTCTCTCCGCGCGTGCCGTCGGGCACCAGTTCGCCGTCATGTGGTGCATGTAGCGGGCGCGGTTGTGGCCGATGATGTCGATGAACTCGTGGATATAGATCTTGGGGTTCATTCGCGCACCCGCGGGACGACGGCGGCGCCGAACTCCCGGACATGGGGCGCCGGCACGTGGAACGCCAACCACGTCACCCCGAGGCGCGCCAGCACCTGCGCCTCGTCGACCAGGGCGTCGGGGTCGACCACATCCTTGTGCGCCGGATGGCTGAATGGCGTGAAGCAGATGTCGAACGGATCGGTACGCCCGGCGGCGACTGCGAGCTTGCGGAATCGCTCAATCGCGCGCGCGAGCGCGTCGGTGTCGGAGATGTCGGCGGTGCCGGTCGCAGCAGCGACGCGCGGAGACGCCGGGAACGGTGCCCACCCCGTCCCGTGCGCGATCGCGCCTCGCATCGCGGCGGTGGAGTTGCCGCCGATCCATATCGGCGTAGAGGGCCGTGCATGCGGCTTCGGGAGGACGATGTGGCCGTCGACGTCGCCCGTCCACGCTTGCTTCATCACACGGAGTGCGTGATCGAGCAGGCTCGCCCGGTCGGCGAACGGCACGCCGAGCGCGGTGAACTCCTCTTCGAGGTACCCGACGGCGACCCCGAGGATCACGCGCCCGCGCGAAAGCGCGTCGAGTGTTGCGACCGCCTTCGCCGTCAGCAGCGGATGCCGGTACGCGGGAATCACGCAGTGGGTGTGCAACCGCAACGTCGACGTGACCGCGGCCGCGACTGCGAGCGCTGCGAACGGATCCGTCGTCGCGTGACCACCGTGCTCCAGCCACGTCCGCGACGGAGCGGGGTGGTCGGTGACGAAGCACGCGTCGAACCCCGCCGCCTCGATCGCCTGCGCACACGGGGCGATGGTGTCGGGTTCGCCGACCGGGAGCTCGATCGACAGCTTCACAACGGCTCCCAACGCGCGTCCCGCTTCTCGGCGAACGCCCGCGGGCCTTCTTCCTGATCCGGGTGTCCCCACATGGAGACGAGATCGCGGCCGCCGGCCTTGCACGCATCCGTGAGACCGAGCTCGAGCGCGCGCCAGAGGGCGCGCTTCGTGGCCGCCATGGCCGCGGGCGAGTTCCGCGCGATCTTCTCGGCGAGCTCCTGCGCTGCATCCCGCAGCCGTTCGGGCGGATGCACGACTTCGCTCACCATGCCGAGCTGGTACGCCCGGGAAGCAGGCATGCGCTCGTACCGGCCGACCAACGCCATCCGCATGACCGCTTCGACGGGCATCTT
>DASQHW010000332.1:0-2593 GCA_035631895.1 Acidimicrobiia bacterium
GTCGTGCGGCGCGCTCTTGGTACTCGCCCGCGCGCAGCATCGCGATCACTTCGCGGCCGACCGCGCACGCAAGAGGATTGCCGCCGAAGGTGCTGCCGTGGGTCCCGGCCGTCAGCACACCGAGGACGTCGCGGTCGGCGACGACGGCCGACAGCGGGACGATGCCGCCGCCGAGTGCCTTGCCGAGGACGTACATGTCCGGCGTCACGTTCTCGTGGTCGCACGCGAACGTGCGGCCGGTGCGCGCGAGACCCGACTGGACCTCGTCGGCGATCATCAGGATGCCGGCGTCGTTGCACACCCGCCGGACTTCCGCGAGATAGCCGGCCGGCGGCACGATGACCCCTGCCTCGCCCTGCACGGGCTCGAACAGGAACGCAACCGTGTGCTGGGTGATCGCGTGCCGCAACGCCGCGGCGTCGCCGAACGGCACCTGCACGAATCCCGGTGTGAACGGACCGAAACCATCGCGAGCGTCCGGATCCGAGGAGAACCCGACGATCGTCGTCGTCCGGCCGTGGAAGTTGCCGGCGCAGACGATGATCTCGGCGTGGTCGGGTGGGACGCCCTTCACGAGCGCGCCCCAGCGCCGGGCGGCTTTGATCGCGGTCTCGATGGCCTCGGCGCCGGTGTTCATCGGCAACACCATGTCCTTGCCGCAGAGCTCGGCGAGCTCGGCACAGAACGGGTCGAGCTGGTCGTTGCCGAACGCCCGGCTCGTCAGAGTCAGCCGTTCGAGCTGGGCGTGGGCCGCGCCCACCAGTCGCGGGTGGCGATGCCCGAAGTTCAGGGCGGAGTACGCGGACAGGCAGTCGAGGTACCGACGGCCATCTGTGTCGACGACCCACGCCCCGTCCCCACCGACGAGCGTCACCGGCAACGGCGCGTAGTTCGGCGCGGTGTGCCGGCTCATTGCTCGTCCCCGATTCCTCGCAGATCCAGCGTGCAGCACTTCACGCTGCCGCCTGCCTTGCGGAGCTCGGACATGTCGACCGGGACCGGCACGAAGCCCCGGGCCTCGAGCGCCGAGGCGAGCCCGTCGGCGCCGGCGCCCATGAACACGTGGTGACCGTCGCTCATCGCGTTGCAGCCGAACATCGTGGCGTCGCGCTCGTCGACGACGATCGCATCCGGATACCGGCGTCGCAGCAAGGCGCGACTGTCTTCGGAGAACGCGCCGGGAAAGTACGCGAGCTGCTGGTCGTCGAGCGCGAAGAGCGCGGTGTCGAGATGGTAGAAGCGCGGGTCGATCAGCTCGAGCGTGACGACTTCCCGCCCGAAGACGCTCGCCACCTCCCGATGCGCGGCGGCGTCGGTGCGAAAGCCGGTGCCCGCGAGGATGACGTCGCCGGCGAGCACGAAGTCACCCTCGCCTTCGTGGCGCGTCTCCGGGCGCCGCACCGTGAGACCGCGGCCGCGGAACCAACGCTCGTACGGCCGTTCCTCACCACGGCGTTGGACGTGCCGGAACTGTGCAAGGAGCGCCACACCGTCGATGACGAGCGCGCTGTTGGCGGCGAAGACCATGTCCGGGAGCCCCCGCTTCGGCGCGATGGTCTCGACGACGTGCCCGGCGTGCTCGTACGCCGCTCGGAGCTGTTCCCACTGTGCCGTGGCGCGACCTGCGTCGGCCGGCAGCTCGGGATCCATCCAGGGATTGATCGCGTAGACAACGGCGAACTGGACGGGCGGGCACATGAGAAAACGCCGCGTCTTGGTGGAAATCGCCGACCGCTCCATGGGGAAACACTAGGACCACGGCGACGCGCGCGATAATGCGCGAATCTGCTTTCTAGGAGCTATTCATTGCTTCGCGACGACCTTGATCGGCAAATTATTGCGCAGCTCGCCCTCAACGCGCGCGCCTCCTACGGTCAGATCGGGAACACAGTCGGCCTGTCCGCCCCGGCGGTGAAACGCCGGGTCGACCGGCTGCTCGCCGACGGGGTGATCACGGGCTTCACCGCGGTGGTCGACGACGAGGCCATCGGCGCGACGACGGAGGCCTTCGTCGAGCTGTACTGCCGGAGCCGAACGAACCCTGCCGACATCGCCGAGATGGTCTCGGGCCTTCCCGACGTCGTCGAGGCATACACCGTCACCGGGGAGCCCGACGCCCTCCTGCACGTGAAGACCGCGAGCCCGGCCGAGCTCGAGGCAATCGTCGAACAGGTGCGTGCGCATCAAAACGCCGAACGCACGAAGACGACGATCGTGCTCTCGCGTATCGTCCCTCGCACCTGATCGACGTTGGTCACGCGGGCGCGACGCGTCCGTGGCGGTGCATCGTGCGTGAGATCGCCTGCTCCCGCAGATAGCGCGGGAGCTCGAGACGCGAGTCGGTGGTGACCGCGGTGTCGTCGATGGTGATGCCGGCGGCGTGGCAGGCACGCGCGAGGGCATCGGAGACGGGCCTCAGCGCTCGCAGCCGTTGCGCGTCGGTCGCGCCGATACGGCGCGCGAGCACTTCGTCAGACTCCCGGTCGTCGACGATCTCGACGTCCACGCCGGTGAGACGCGCGGACTGCTCCACGATCCGTCGCTCGTCGCCGGTCGTCGTCGCCGTCGCGCGCACGATGACCTTGGCGAGCGG
>DASQHW010000333.1:0-10324 GCA_035631895.1 Acidimicrobiia bacterium
AAGGAGACATTGTGGGATCGATGTGTCGAGCGACGGTGAGCTCAGCGAAGTGAACGGTCATGATCGAAAGAGATGTCGCGTAGACACAGGAGATCTGTCATGAGCTACGCGTGCATCTGCGAGATCGCCCAGGCGGCATTCACGAGCCCGATGTGACTGAACGCCTGGGGGAAGTTCCCGAGAAGCTCGCCGGTGCGACTCTCGACCTCCTCGGCCAGCAACCCGACGTCGTTCACGAACGCGATCGCCCGCTCGAACGTCTCCCGCGCTCGATCCTCGTCGCCTGCGAGCGCGAGGGCGTGCGCAAGCCAGAACGTGCAGAGCAGGAACGTTCCCTCCTCGCCTTCGAGCCCGTCATCGGAGAGGTATCGGTACACGAGGCCGTGGTCATCGGTGAGGCGGTCGGCGATCGCCTCGATCGTCGCCTTCATGCGTGGGTCGTCGGCGGCGAGGAATCCGACGATCGGCATCACCAGGTTCGATGCGTCGAGCTCGTCCGAGTCGAACGACTGCGTGAAGGCTCCGATCCTCTCGTTCCAGCCCCGGGCCTGGATGGCCTGTGCAATCTCCTCGCGTGCGTCCTTCCAACCGTCGACGCGATCATTCGCGTGCAACACGTCGGCCAGCATGATCGCCCGGTCGAGCGCTACCCAACACATCAGCTTCGAATAGAGGAAGTGGCGCGGCGCACCGCGCATCTCCCAGATGCCGTGGTCCTTGTCCTGCCACCGCGCGGCGGCCGCGTCGGCGAGATCGGCAAGGAACGCGCGGTTCGCCGGGTTCAGCCGCGCGACCTGGTCGGGCAGCCGCGCTGCCGCGTCCAGCAGCTCTCCATAGACGTCGAGCTGCCGCTGCTTCCATGCATCGTTGCCGACTCGGACCGGCGCGCTGTTGCGCCACCCGCGCAGGTGCGGCAGCTCGCGCTCGGTGAGATCACGCTCGCCACCGAGGCCGAACATGATCTGTAGGTCCTGCCCGCGGCGTAACTGCGATGCCGCCGCCGAGGAGAGATAATCGAAGAACCTGTCTGCCTCGTCGGGACACGCAGCGACCCACAGTGCCTGCAGCGTGAAACACGCGTCCCGCACCCAGGCGAACCGGTAGTCCCAGTTCCGCGCCGCGCCTTCGGACTCGGGCAGCGAGGTGGTCGGTGCCGCACACATGGCGCCGGTCGGGAAGTACGTCAAGGCGTAGAGCACGCGGCCGCTGTGGTGCACGAGATCCTTCCACGGCCCGTCATAGGACTGGTGCAGCGCCGACCATGTGCGCCATGCCTCCGCGGTGTCGGCGAGGCGAGCCTCAATCTCCGCCTGTGACCACACGGCGGGCGCGGATTGCGAGCTCGTACGGTGCTGCAACGCGAACGCAACACGTCCACCCGGACCGACGCTGA
Source organism: Acidimicrobiia bacterium (assembly GCA_035631895.1). Taxonomy (GTDB): domain Bacteria; phylum Actinomycetota; class Acidimicrobiia; order IMCC26256; family PALSA-610; genus DASQHW01. The sequence goes on from DASQHW010000333.1 coordinate 1,394, forward strand.
AGCGCGCCCGCGCCGTTGCGCCGTCCACGTCGAACGCGATCGGGCTCGAGAGCGCGAGCCGATCGGCACCGCCGATCGCACGCAGGCCACCGTCGACGCGCTGCAACAGCGGCCAGATCAAGCCGTACTCGGGCCGCGGCGAGTACTCGAGCGCGAGCTCGCCCTCGCGGCTCACACCTTCGACGACCCGTACGACCGTCGACGCGGCGCCCTTGCCGAGCTCGTGACCACGTTCGTTGCGCCCGACGGCGAGCGCATCGATGAGGCGCGCGGTACCGCCGGCCGTGCGGAAGGTCGTCTCCATCACGAGTGTCCCGGGCAGGTAACGACGGGTGATCTCGGCGTGGTCGGCGGGCCGGATCGACCAGTGTCCGGCGTCCATATCGAGGATGCGCCCGAACGTGGACGGGCTGTCGAACCGCGGGAAGCACAACCAGTCGATCGAACCGCCCCGACTCACCAGCGCAGCCGAGTGACAGTCGGACAACAGGGCGTACTCGGCGATCGGGAGGTGCGTCATGGCCTGCGGCCCAGCGCCTCCCGCGTCATCGGTTCACGAGCAGCTCGCGATACGGGGTGTCCTTCGCCGGTCCGGGCTCCTTCGGCAGCCCGAGGACGCGCTCGCCGATGATGTTGCGCTGTACCTGGTCGGTGCCGCCGTAGATCGACGGCCCGGGCGAGAACAGCGTCACCTCCTGCACGAGCCCCTCGCCCGGCGTGTCCTTGCCGAGGACCATGCCGTTGGCGCCGATGATCTCGTTGCCGACCTCGCGCTGCAACCGCAAGAGGTCGCTCATCATCAGCTTCGCAATGTTCGGCTCGGCACCGGTGCGCTGGCTCGGTGACTTCGCGCGCAACGCCGAGTACCGGCCGAGCTGCTGCACGGTGTAGAGCCGGGCCAGCTTCTGGCGCACGTTCGGGTCCTGGTTCTTGCCGAGCTCCTGCGCGAGCTTGATGAGGCGGGGTGCGGCGAACAGGCCGCCCCCACCGGTGCCGCCGGTACGGATCTGGCCGACGTAGTCGCCGGCGCGGTCTTGCAACTGCCCGGCGAGCGGGCCGGGAAACGCGTTGCCGGCTGCACCCGAGCCGCCCGTGCCGAGACCGGCGCGCTCGGCCATCAACGTCGTGTTGGCAGCCGCCCATCCATTGTTGAGACCGCCGATGATGTCGTCGTCGTGCACGCGGGCGCCGTCGATGAACACCTCGTTGAACAGCGCGCGGCCGGTCATCTCACGCAGCGGCCGAATCTCGACGCCGGGCTGGCGCATGTCGAACTTGAAGTAGGTGATGCCCTTGTGCTTGGGCAGGTCGGGATCGGTGCGCGCGAGCAGCATGCCGAGGTTCGTCAGCTGCGCGGTGGACGTCCAGACCTTCTGGCCGGTGATGATCCACTCCTCGCCGTCCTTCACCGCCTTCGTCGAAAGGCTCGCGAGGTCGGAGCCTGCCCCCGGTTCGGAGAACAGCTGACACCACGCATCCTGGCCGTTGAGGATGCGAAGCAATTCCTCACGCTTCTGCCGCTCGTTGCCGTGCGCGACCAGTGTGGGCGCGGCGAGCAAGTAGCCGAGACCGGCGGGTGGACCGACCGCGCCGTGCTCCTTGATCGCGTCGCTCACCGCCATCGCGAGGTCACGCGGCCAGCCCTTGCCCCAGCAGTCCTCCGGGAACGTGGGCGCCGCATACCCGGAGCGGGCAAGCACATCCCACCACTCCGCCACGGTGAGGTCCGGGTTCCAGTTCTCCTCGAGCCACGCTTTGACCTCGGTGCGGACGTCTTCAACAGTCGGCATCGGCATGCGCGGGAGCGTACCCTCAGGCCGGTTCCGCACGCTTCCTCGCAGTCGTTGCGAACCGCCGTGGTCACGAGATCCGACACATGTGTCGCAATGCGTGTCCACGTCCGGGCGAGGGGCGAGCGTCCCGGCTGTGCGCTCCTCAGTCGAGGAGGTCCAGCACCTTCTCGGACGGGCGCGCGATGACCGCGCGGTCCCCGACGAAGACGACCGGGCGCTCCATGACCTCCGGATGCTTCAGGAGCACGTCGATGACCTGATCGCGTGTCTGCACGTCCGCCTTGGTGAGGCCCGTCGCTTTGAACTTCTCGTCGCCGGTGCGCACGAGCGCGCTCGGTTCGTCCGGTATGGCGTCGAGGATGCGCTCGAGCGCCGGCCGGTCGGGCGGTGTGTCGAGATACCGCACGACCTGCGCGTCGACTCCTCGTTCTTCGAGGATCTGCAGCGCACCACGCGACTTCGAACACGACGGGTTGTGGAAGATCTGCACGCTCGTCACCATCGTTCTCCCAGTTCGTGCGCCTCGGCGCCGCCGGGGCCGGGCGCCACCGCCGACGCTAGCAACGAGAGGTACACCTCCCGGGACACGTCGATCGCCCCCAGCGACGCGAGATGCGATGTCGTCCACTGCACGTCGAACAGGGTGGCGCCGTCGAGCCGCAACAGGTCGACCGTCGCCCACAGCGCGACCTTGGAAGCGTCCGTGACGCGATGGAACATCGACTCGCCGGCGAAGAACCGGCCGATGCGGATGCCGTAGACACCGCCGACGAGCACACCGTCGAGCCAGGTCTCCACACTGTGTGCCCAGCCAAGGTCGTGCAGACGCGTATACGCCGTGATGAACGATTCGTCGATCCAGCCGTACGGGCGCTCCGGCGCCGCGCACGCCCGCATCACGGTCTCGAACGCAGTGTCGACGCGGATGTCGAAACGCGCGCGCTTCCGGCGCAACGAGCGGCTCGCGTGGAAGCCGTCGAGCGGCATGATCCCGCGCGGGTCGGGCGACCACCACGCCAGCAAACCCTCCACCCGCATCGGGAACAGTCCCCGCCGGTAGGCGGCGACCAACGTGCCCGGCTCGAGGTCTCCGCCGACGGCGACGATCTCGTCGGGGCCCGCGGTGCGGGCATCGGGGAACGACCACTGCGTCGGCGGCTCGAGCGGCACGCCGCTAGGCTTCCACGCGATGGCGCGTCTCTCGCACTATTGATTCAGGCTCGCCGCGCGGTTGCCGAGCGCGCTGATCGTCGCGTTGCTCGCCGCACGCACGGCGGACGAATGCGCAGGTTTTCTCACACCTGGCGCCTTCGAGTCGTTTCACCGCGAGCTCGGTCTCTCGTACTCGAGCGCGAGCTTCGTGCTCGTCGTCGCGGCGCCGGGAGCGATGCTCGGCAACGTGTTCACGGTGCTCGGCGACCACCGCAGTCGTCGTGCCATCGGTGCGGGCGGCGCCCTCGGATACGCCGCCGCACTTCTTGCCTTCGGCACCGGGCAGTCGATGGCTGTGCTCGCGATCGCGTCGTTCGCGCTGGGCATGTCGGCCACCGCCCTCGTGCACGGGACCGAACTCGCGCTGGTCGACCTCGCGGGCGACGACGTCACTGCATACTTCGCGCGGGGCATGGTGTTCGGCGCCGCGGGTGGTGTGCTGGGACCGGCCGTGCTGGTGCTCGCCGCGGCGACCCGGTTCGGCTGGCGCGGGGCGTTCCTCGCGTGCGCGGTCCCGATGGCGGCGTACGGCGTATGGCTTGCGCGATTGCCGCTCCCGCCGCCGAGCCACCCGGAGCCTCGACGACCCTTCCGCGCACTGCGACCGATCCTGCGGGATGTGCGCGTCTGGTACTGCGGTCTGCTCGCGCTCATCCTCGCGCCGTTGCAGCATCCGTTCACCAGTTTCCTGATCGCGTACCTGGAACGTGTCCGTGGTGTTTCGACGGCGCTCGCGACCGCCGTGCCGGTGACGTGGGTCGCCGGGTCGGTGATCGCGGCCGCGGCAGCGAGCCGCCGCGGGACCCGGCCGAGCGGTCGCGCAATGCGCGTGAACGCAGTGCTGCTCCTTGCTGCGACGCTGGGCGCGACGACGATCCCTGCCATGCCCGTGATCGTCGTATGTGTGTTCCTCAACGGCTTCGCGCTGACGCGCTTCATGCTCGCGCTGAAGACATTGCTCGTCACGCTACACCCCCAGCGGGTCGGGAGCGTGAGCGCGGTCGTGACGACCACGGAGTTCGCCGGCTTCATGTTGCCGATTCTCGCGGGCGCGCTCGCCGACACATACGGTCTCGCAGCGGGCTTCGGTTTCTACGCGGCGGTTGCCGCCGTGCTGCTGCTCGCGGTCGTCGCCGGTGATCGTTACTTGAGCAGCTCGCGCGCGATCTGACCGACCTGGATCTCGTCGGTGCCCGCGTAGATCTGCAGCACCTTGGCATCGCGCGCGAGTTGCTCGACCTCGTACTCCGCCATGTAGCCGTTGCCTCCGAACAGCTGCACGGCTTCGAGCGCGACATCGGTTGCCGCGCCCGCCGCGTACAACTTCATCGCGGACGCCTCCGACAGGCTCATCGTCTTGCCCGCCTGACCCAGCTCGAGCACGCGGAACACGAGGTTCTCGACGTTCAACCGCGCGACTTCCATCTGGGCCAGCTTCAGCTGGATGAGCTGGAACTCACCGATCGGACGGCCGAATTGCACGCGTTCCTTCGCGTACTTCACGGAGAGCTCCAGGCACCGCTCGATGATGCCGAGCGCCATCGCGGCAACACCCGACCGTTCGATCACGAACGTCGCCTTGCTCGCCTCACGGCCGCCGCTGCCGCGGAAGGCGTCCTCGCTCTCGCCGAGCAGCCGGTCGCGTCCGACGCGCACGTCGTCGAGGAACAGCATGCCCGTCGGCGACGAGTGCAGACCCATCTTGCGCAACGGCTTCGATTGCTCGAGACCCGGCATGCCGGAGTCGAGCACGAACTGCAACACGGTGCGCTCGGCGGGAGGGTTGCCTTCGTCGAGCTTGCAGATGAAGACGATCGTGTCGGCATACGGCCCGTTGGTGATGAACGTCTTGGAGCCGTTCAGGAGGTACTCGTCGCCGTCGCGGCGCGCCGTCGACTGCATCTGGCCGAACGCGTCGGAACCGGAGTTCGGCTCGGTGATCGCCCACGCACCGATCTTGTCCAGCGTGAGGATGTCGCGCGCCCACCGCTTCTTCTGCGCGATCGTGCCCTTCGAGATGATTGCGGCCGACGTGAGGCTCACCGACACGCCGAGCGCGGTCACGAGGCCCGGCGAGCACCGGCACAGCTCGATGATCGGCAACATCGACGCGCCGCCGCCTCCGCCCTCTCCGCGCGGACGCTCCACGCCCGCCTCTTCGGCGGCGATGCGCGCGTCGAAGCTGTCGGCGGACATCTGGTCGATGCCGAACGTCTTGTAGAACTTCCGCAGCAGGTCGTAGGGCGGCAGGTCGCCGAATTCGAGCTCCTCGCGGTGCGGACGGATCTCGTTGTCGACGAACTGACGCACTGCATCGCGCATCATCCGGAGATCTTCAGGCCATTCGAACATGCCCGAATGGTACGGGAAGTCCCTGACGCGGCTCTCCGGGTGGCCGCCCGGCGGCGAGACCGGGGGTTCAGCGGGTGCCCGGGGAGGCCGATGCATGAGGCACGGAGCGACGGATTGTTTCGGGGAGGCGGGATGGAGCCCGACAGCCTCAGTGTGACGAGAACCTTGCCCATCGACAGCGCCCTGTTGGGCGACGTGGTGCTGCGCCTTCGCCGCGACGCGTCCAATGCCGTCCTGTGCTGGAACCTCGGCGGCCGAGGCTCGGCCGAGATCGATGCGACCTTCACCTCCGACGGTGGCTCCTGGCACGCGACCGGGCGGATCTGGGACCCGGCCGGCCTCGCCCCGGCCGGTGTGACCCTCGTCCTGGAGTCCTGCACGGACGACACCGTGCAGCTCACGCTGCAACCCGCCGCCACGTAGCCGGCATGGTCGGACAGCCACGCCACTGAGCTCGCGGCGCTCGCGAGGGCGGTCGTCGACGAGCTGGCCGAAGAGCTCCTCTGGCATGGCGCGCGGGCCGGCATCGGTCCGTACCGGTAACAGCGTTCATCAACGGTTCAAACGCGCGCGGCCAACCGGAAACGTGGAGTGGGGACGATGTAGTCGGTCTTCTCGGGCCGTCCGCCGGATTTCCCCCCTTGCGGACGGCCCGAGTTGCGCCCGTGGGTGGTGACGGCGCCGGATCAGCGCATCGGGACGGCGTCGGCAGTGATCGGTGCAGGCAGCAGTGTGTCGCCCATGAGGAACCGGTCGACCGCCGCCGCGCACGACCGGCCTTCGGCGATGGCCCACACGATCAGGCTCTGTCCGCGGCCCATGTCCCCGCAGACGAAGACGTTGGCGAGGTTCGTGCGGAACTGGTCGTCGCGTGCGACGCTGCCGCGCTCGTTGATGTCGACGCCGAGCTGCTCGAGCAGGCCCGCGCGCTGCGGACCGACGAAGCCCATCGCGAGGAGCACGAGCTCGCACGGAAGCTCGAAGTCGGTGCCGTCGATCTTCTCGAACGTCATGCGGCCGTCGACGAACCCCTGCTCGACCTGGTGCGCCCGCAACGCACCGACCTTGCCGTGCTCGCCTTCGAGGAAGCATTCGGTGTTGACGGCATAGACGCGCTCGCAGCCCTCTTCGTGCGCCGACGACACACGGAAGATCATTGGGTACGTCGGCCACGGCATCGCGTCGGTCCGCTGGTCGGGCGGGCGCGGGAGGATCTCGAACTGGTGCACGCTCGCGGCACCCTGTCGAATCGCGGTGCCGAGACAGTCGGCGCCGGTGTCGCCGCCGCCGATGATCACGACGTGCTTGTCCTTCGCGGTGATCGGCGGCGCATCGAGGTCGCCTTCCTGCACACGGTTGCCCCACGGCAGGTACTCCATCGCCTGATAGATGCCTTCGAGTTCCCGGCCCGGAACCGGCAGGTCGCGCCATGCCGTCGCGCCGCCCGACAGCACGACCGCGTCGAACTGCTGGAGATCGGCGACCGGCACGTTCTCGCCCACATTCGCGTTCGTGCGGAAGGTCGTGCCCTCGGCTTCCATCTGCAGGATCCGGCGGTCGAGGTGTCGCTTCTCCATCTTGAACTCGGGAATGCCGTAGCGCAGCAGGCCGCCGATGCGATCGGCGCGCTCGAACACCGTGACGTCGTGGCCGGCACGCGTCAGCTGTTGCGCAGCGGCAAGCCCGGCAGGCCCGGAACCGACGACCGCGACGCGCTTGCCGGTCTTCGCCTCGGCCATGACCGGCGTGACGAAGCCCTCTTCCCACGCGCGGTCGGAGATCTCGACCTCGATCTGCTTGATGGTGACCGGCGGTTCGTTGATGCCGAGGACACACGCGGCTTCACACGGTGCGGGACAGAGCCTTCCGGTGAACTCCGGGAAGTTGTTCGTCGCATGCAGGCGTTCGGCGGCGGCCTGCCAGCGGTCGCGGAACACGAGGTCGTTCCACTCCGGGATCAGGTTCCCGAGCGGGCAGCCGGTGTGGCAGAAGGGGATCCCACAATCCATGCAACGCGCGCCCTGCGTGCGCACCTTGTCGGCCGGGAAGTCCTCGTAGACCTCCTTCCAGTCCTGCACGCGCACCGGGATCGGCCGCCGCTTCGGCAGCTCCCGGTCGTACTTCATGAACCCGGTTGTCTCACCCATGATTCTTTGTCGCCTTCACTCGGCGCCGGGATACCCGGCGCCGCCTCTCACCGTTTGGTCCGGCAGTGCGCGCGCACGAACACCGGGGGACCAAACGCTCCGGTGGTCAGCCACGGGCCGCCGCCATCACTGCTTCGTCGACGTCCACGCCGCGCTCAATTGCGTCGCGCTGCGCTTCCAGCACGCGCTTGTAGTCCTTCGGGAAGATCTTCGTGAACCGCTCGACGTTCGTCCACCAGGTCGAGAGGATGCGCTCCGCGACCGGTGAGCCGGTCAGCTCCATGTGCATCGTGACGACCCCTCGCAGCCACTCGACGTCTTCGTCCTCCATGGTGTCGATGTCGACCATCTCGTGGTTCATGCGGCGGTAGAGCGAGCGATCGGCGTCCCACACGTACGCGTAGCCACCGCTCATGCCGGCCGCGAAGTTGCGGCCGGTCGGGCCGAGGATCACCGCGCGTCCACCGGTCATGTACTCGCAGGCATGGTCACCGACGCCCTCGACGACCGCGGTGGCGCCGGAGTTACGGACGCAGAACCGTTCGCCGACGATCCCGCGGATGAACACGTTGCCCGCGGTGGCCCCGTAGAGGATGACGTTGCCGGCGATGATGTTCTCTTCGGCGACGAAGCTCGACACTCGCGGGGGCCGAAGGACCAATGTGCCGCCGGAGAGGCCTTTGCCGAAGTAGTCGTTGGCGTCGCCCTCGAGGCGCAACATGATGCCTCGCGGCACGAAGGCGCCGAAGCTCTGCCCCGCCGAACCCTCGAAGGTGATGTCGATCGTTCCGTCGGGCAGCCCCGCGCCACCCCACCGCCGTGTGAGCTCGGCGCCGAGCATGGTGCCGACCGTGCGGTTCGTGTTCCTGATCGGGAACGACAGCTTCACCGCGCTGCCGTCCTCCAGCGCCGGGCGCGCGCCCGCGATCAACGCGTTGTCGAGCGCCTTGTCGAGCCCGTGTTGCTGCGGGCGTGAGTTGTAGAACGTCTGGTCGTACTTGTTGACCGGCGGCGCGAGGATCGGCGACAGGTCGAGGCCGCGCGCCTTCCAGTGGTCGAGCGCGGCGCGCATGTCGAGCATCTCGACATGGCCGATTGCCTCCGCCAACGTGCGGAAGCCGAGCGCGGCGAGATACTCGCGCACCTCCTCGGCGATGTACTGGAAGAAGTTGACGACGAACTCCGGCTTGCCGGAGAACTTCTTGCGCAGCTCGGGATTCTGTGTCGCGACACCGACGGGGCAGGTGGCGAGGTGGCAGACGCGCATCATGATGCAGCCGCTCACCACGAGGGGTGCGGTCGCGAAACCGAACTCCTCGGCACCGAGCAGCGCGGCGATCACCACATCTCGGCCCGTCTTGAGCTGACCGTCGACCTGCACGACGATGCGATCGCGCAAACCGTTCAGCAACAACGTCTGTTGCGTC
>DASQHW010000334.1:0-2961 GCA_035631895.1 Acidimicrobiia bacterium
TGGCCGAGTCGCTGTTCATCAACAGCACTCTGCGCGTACGCCAGCTCCGGGAGTCGATCGCACCGAGAGTGCTGAGATTGGCCGACTCGACGGGAGTGCGACGTGTGCTCGAAGTCGGTTGCGGTCAAGGCGTCGCCGTCGACTTGATCATGAGAAGGTTCGCCGACGCCCATATCGTCGCAATCGATCTCGATGCCAGGATGGTCAAGCGCGCACATCGACGCCTCAATGGTCATCACGCGTCGGTCGACGTGCGAGTCGGTGACGTCTGCGCGTTGCCGTTCGACGACGGATCGTTCGACGTGATCGTGGACTTCGCGGTTGTGCACCACGTACCCGACTGGCAGCGGGCCTTCGGCGAGATCGCACGCCTGCTCGCTCCGGGGGGACAGTTCCTGTTCGAGGATCACGACGTGAACAGGCACAACTGGTTGGCACGCACGGTCTTCGCGCATCCTGCAGAGCGCTTCACCGCGTTGGAGTTCGCCGGCGGCCTCGCGGAGGTCGGGATCGACGTCGATCAGCCCATGGAGGATCGCGACGGCCACTTCCTCGGCCGGGGAATCAAGCGCGCTTCCTGACCGTGCCGGCCGGCTGCTCATGCGCTTTGCAGTGAATGCCCCGCCGTTCGCGGAGCCGGCCGCACTGGTCGATCTGGGCGTGGCGACGGAACGGGCGGGATGGGATGCGTTCTTCTTGTGGGACCACATGGTCGTGGACCGGAACGGCGTGGCCATTGTCGATCCATGGGTGGTCCTCGGCGCGGTCGCAGCTCGGACCGATCGCATTCGTCTCGGCACGTGTGTGACGCCGCTCGCGCGCCGCCGTCCCGAGAAGGTGGCACGCGAGACCGCGACGCTCGACCGGCTTTCGTCCGGACGGCTCGTGCTGGGCGTCGGGCTCGGACATCCGGCGGAGGAGTACACGACCTTCGGAGACAGTGCCGACCTGCCGGTGCTCGCGGCGCGCACCGACGAGTCATTGGCCGTGCTCACAGGACTCTGGTCCGGTGAGCCGTTCGAACACGACGGAACGTGGTTCCATGTCGAACGCGTTCGATTCGTGCCCACGCCGGCGCAGCGGCCTCGTCCGCCGGTATGGATCGCATGCGCGCTGCCGTCTCGCCGGGCAATCGCGCGGGCCGCGCGCTGGGATGGCATCGTGCCCATCCGCATCGGCTCGCATGGCGTCGAGTTCCTCGAGCCCGGGGACATCGACTCGATCGTCAGCGAGGTTGGTCGACGGCGGGGATCTCTCGACGGGTTCGATGTGGTGGTGAACCCGGGGCCGCCGCCGATCGCGTCGGTCGCGGAGTTCGAGAGCGCCGGCGCGACCTGGTGGATGACATCCATGGATGGGTTCCCAGGGTGGGTCGACGTGCTGCGAGGCATCGTCGACGCCGGGCCGCCACGCTGAGGACGGCTCCGGGCCGGTTCAGCTCGGCGAGAGGGTGCGCTCCGCAGCCAATCCGCGCAAGTGCGTGAGGCTCTGGGCGAGCAGACGTGAGACCTGCATCTGACTGACTCCGATGCGGTGCGCGATCGCCGACTGGGCGAGTCCGTCGTAGAAACGCATCTTCACGATCTCACGTTCACGCTCGGGGAGCGCGTCGAGGAGGTCCTCGACAGTGGCGCGGGTCTCGACCCGGTCGAGCTCTTGGTCGATCCTTCCGGGCTCGGAGAACGGTCCGGACCGGTCGCTCGCCAAGGCATCGTGCCGGCGGTGTACGGAAGCCGCGTCCAACGCTTCGTGGACCTGGTCTTCCGAGCACTTCGCACGCGTTGCGATCTCGGCCATGGTGGGCGACCGTCCCAGCTCGTGCGTCAAGGCCTCACCGAGCGCGGCAAGCTCGAGGTACCGCTCCTGGACGGGCCGGGGCGGACGGACGGCCCACGTGCGGTCGCGAAGGTGGCGCTTCAGCGTACCGACGATCGTCGGTGTCGCGAACGTCGAGAACGCCAGGCCCATTGAGGGATCGAAGCGGTCGACCGCCTGGACGAGCGCCAACAACGCCACCTGCTTGAGGTCCTCCAGGTCTTCACCTCGGCCGGCGAACCGCCGCGCCGCCGCGTACGCCATGTTCAGATGGCCCTCGACGAGCCGGTCACGAAGCCCTCGATCTCTCGTGAGCTGGTACTCGGCAAAGGCCGAACGCGGTGGATGCTGGGGGTCGTGCCCCGGAGGACGCGCGCGAGCGCAATCGTCGCCGGGCCACGCACGTTCCGTACGTGCGGCCGGCTCATGATGTACATCGAGTCTCGTCGACACAGGGCCACCTTGCCGTAGGCCGCGCTCGCGATGCTGATGTCTGGAGCGCGTCGTGCTCCCATGCTGGCGATCGGCGGGGGAGAAGCGCATCACGCGAGCGCGTGGACTTCTGCCGCCGCATGGAGCCCGCACAGTCGTCCCCGCGGCGAACAGCACGCGTTCGCGTGTTTTCGCACGGAGTGGCGCATCTCCGCGACATCCGTGGTCGGAGCCTTTCGGCTTGGTGATGATCGAATCCTTGGCCGTGGGCACACCGGTACTCGCCTTGCCCGCCGGGTCCGCTCCGGAAGTCGTCCGGCATGGCATCACGGGCTTCTTGTGCACGGATGGCGGCGCGGATCCGAGACGTCGAGGGTCTTGATCTGGGGCAGTGTCGCGATGACGTCGAGCGTCACCTCTCGACTGACCGTATGTGTCGCGCGTACGAGACCTGGTTCGAGCAAATCGTGGCCCGACGACGCGCGGTTTGACCGCGACGAGGACGGCGAACCGCATGGCGGCCGCGCGCCTCAGGCTGACATTTCCGTTGTCACGCCCATCTCGGAGTAAATGACACACAACACCGACGAAATGACCCTGGATACGTTGCGCAATGCTGCCTAAATTCTCGCTATGCCGACCTATCGATACCGGCGTGCGGACGAGACCGAATCGGTTGTGATAGTCGCAGCGTCGTACGAGCTGACACCATGC
>DASQHW010000335.1:0-1813 GCA_035631895.1 Acidimicrobiia bacterium
GTGCCGGACGACACCGTGCTGTACCCGGGGCACATGTACTCCCCCGAGCCGAACGCGGCCATGGGTGACGTGCGCCGCACGAACTACGTGTACCGGCCCCGCAACCGCGAGCAGTGGATGATGATGTTCGGCAACGACGGGTTACGCGGCGTCTGATCCGCGCGGCACCCGGCACCCGGCACCCTCAGACAGCGTCGAAGCACACAGGGAGTGCACGAGGGCCGCGGAACGCATAGCCCTCGACGACAGCGTCGGCCGCGCCATCGGGGTCGAGGCGGAGACCGGGGAGGCGGTCGAGGATCGTGCCCAGACCGACGCGCAGCTCCAAGCGCGCAAGGTGCATGCCGAGGCACTGGTGCGGCCCGGTGCCGAACGCGAGGTGATGCTGGACCGGCCGGTCGAGCCGCCACTCCTCGGGGGACTCCCAACGGCCTTCGTCTCGATTCGCGGATCCGGTGAGCACGCCGACCGCGGAGCCCGCACCGATGGGGCAGCCGGCGACCTCGGTGTCGCGCGCGGCGACGCGGCTCACCATCGTCACCGACGTCTCCCAGCGGAGCGTCTCTTCGATGACGGCCGGCAGCAGCTCGCGGTCTGCATACACCGCTTCCAGCGAGCTCGGGTGCGTCAACAAGGCGTACAACGCGTTGCCCATCACGCGGAATGTCGTCTCACCACCGGCCGGGAGCAGCAGCCGCAGGAACCCGTAGATCTTGCCGTCGGACAACCGCTCGCCGTCGACCTCCGCGTGCACGAGATCCGAGAGGAAGTCGCCCGTCGGTTCCTTGCGACGCGCTTCGACGAGCGGGCGCAGGTAGTCGACCATCGCCTGGCTCGCACGGTGGCCGCGCTCGGGTGCCAGCGGGCCGGTGTTGATCTCCTCGGCCCATTGCGCGAACTGGCGGGAGTCCTCGAGTGGCACGCCGACGATCCCGCAGATCACCTCGACCGGATAGCGGGACGTGATCGACTCGACGAGATCGGCCTTGCCCAACGGGGCGATCGGATCGATCAACCGGTTGATCGCAGGACGCACGAGCGTCTCGTCCCAGTGTTCCAGCTGCGACGCGCGGAACGCCTTGGCGACGAGGTTGCGGTACTTGCGGTGCTGCTCGCCGTTCATGGCGAGGATGAGGTCGCCCATGAACTGACCGATGTGGTCGCCGTTGATGGAGGAGGAGAACGTCTTGTCGTCACGCAGGACCGCCTCTGCGTCCTTGTAGCGCGTCACCTGGTAGAAGGGGCCTGGTCCCATCGCGTCCTGTTGCGTCACGATGACCGGGCACTCGCTGCGGCGCACCTCGGACCACCCGTCATACGGCTGCGCCGCCAGCCAGTCGATCGCCGGGCCTTCGCTCTCAGCCGTCATGCCGACACCGTAGCTGCGCCGGCGACGGCGGGACCCGAGTCGAGTCGCGAGTCGAGACGCGAGTCGAGCGAGGTCCGCGCGGGCGGTCAGTGCGCGCGGACACCGACCCGGCGTACCATTCCCGCATGCAACTCCGGCATCGGCGGTGGCCGATCCGAGGGGTGTGGGGGGAACTGTCGTGGACGTGATCTCCGGCGAGGACGTGATCTCGGGTGAGCGTGTGGTCTCCAGCGAGATCGTCGACGCGGTGGAACGGCTCGGCACGACACCGAGAGAGATCGCGACCGCCTTGTGGAGCAAGGGAGCAACGGGGCGACCGTGCCGCTCCCGGAAGTGCGTCATCGCCGCCTTCCTCGTCGCCGAGTTCCCGGAGGCCGAACGGGTGCGCGTGAAGTACAACCCCTTCGCGAAGACCGTGCGGATCGATGCGGACGTCTGCGGGAC
>DASQHW010000336.1:0-5640 GCA_035631895.1 Acidimicrobiia bacterium
CGAGGCGCAACGCACGCGCGTAGCGGAAATGCGCTTCGAGACATGACGCGAAGTACGCGTAACCGGTCTCTCGCGCGATGTGGGGATGCACCGGCGGGAATCCCCAGTCCTGGCCGCCCGCGAAGAAATCGTCCGGCGGCGCGCCGACCGACGCGTCCCGGACGAACAGCTCACCCTCGTGGACGACGTCGAAGCCCTCGCGGTGGGCGCCGATCGGCAGGTCGAAGTACAGAACCTGGTCGCGGCCGGCGGCCTCGTGGCCGAGTGTGCCGAGCTGTTGCGCCATCGACCACTGGACGTAGGCGTGCAGGCGAGCACCGTGCTCTCCACTGCCTTCGAGGTGCGCGCGGAACCGGGCGTACTCGAGCGCCAGGGGCATCGACGCGAGCCATGCGTCGAGCGCCCCGCGCCGATCGGGATCGGCCTCGAGCCGGCCGAGCGCGCGTTCGAGCGCGGGCCGGCGAGCGGCGGCGAGGCGCGGCAGATCGACGAAGCGGCCGGGTGACGGTTCGACGACCGGCAGCTCGCCCTCGCGCTCGGGGAGCGCAGCGAGGTCGAGGTACACCTCGTTCCAGAACCGCCGGCTGACGGGCGCGTAGGGGCTCGCGTCGACCGGTTCGCCGCCGTGCCCGACGAAGGTCGAGAGGATCGGGAGCGTCGCGACCACCCGCCCGCCGCGTGCGGACGTCCAGGCCGCGAGGCGGGCGAACGACGAGAGGTCGCCGGTGTGGGTGCGGTCACGGTCGTGGAGCGCGTACACCGGGGCGAACACCCCCCACGCGCGTTGCAGCCCCGCGCGCCCGATCCGGGCGGGCGCAGCGAGCAATGTCGCCTGCGCGCGACGGCTCCCGCATTGCAACGTGATCCGATGCCTTCCCGTGGGGAAGCCGCGGGGCAGCTTCACGTCGAGCTGCACGGCGCCGTCCAGGGGGCTCGTCGCACGCAGCTCACATTCGTCTCGGAGAATGCGCTCGGCGTGTGCTCCGTGCTCGACGACGATCTCGAACGGTTCCTCGTGCTCCGCGTTCGGCAGTCGCACGGTCAGCACGGGCGGCTCACCGTTCCACGCCACCGTGACCGGCTCGAGCAGGCGTGCGGCGCGCTCGTGATCGAGTCGCCGCCGTTCGGCTCGCGCGTCCTCCGGACGCTGCAGCGCGACGCCGAGCATCCACAGGGAGGCGAGCAGCGTCTCGTCGGAGCACATGTGCGTGACGCCGTCCTGGTCCCGCCAGCGGACCTCGATGCCGAGCTGCCGCGCAAGCGCATGCAGGTCGCGCTGCCCTCGCACGCTCAACCGGGCTCCTCGGAGTGACGCGGCCTCGACGTGCGCGCGAGCAAGCGGCGGACACCCGCGATCGGTATGCCGACCCAATCAGGACGGTGGTCGAGCTCGTAGCGAACCTCGTACATCGCCTTTTCGACCAGGTGGGCGTCGAGCTGCACACGCCGGGCGTGCATGTCGTTCGGCAGGAGGTTGCTCCCGGCGGTCACGTCGAAGTACCCGCGCAGGTACGCGGCGGCGACCCACGTGACCCATTCGTCCGCGTGCGCTTCGAGCAGCTCGTGCGCGCGTTCTTCACTTCGGACCTGCCCACGGGCGGCGGCGTCCGGGATCGCGGTACGGGCCGCGTAGTCGAACGATCGGAGCATCCCGGCGATGTCACGCATCGGCGACCGCTTCAAGCGTCGCTGGCCGATCGGCAGCGCAGGCTCCCCTTCGAAGTCGATGATCAAGAAGTCGCGGCCCGTCGACAGCACCTGGCCGAGATGGAGGTCGCCGTGGACGCGGATGCGAGCCCCGCCCGGCGCGCTGAGCAAGCGGCCGAGCCGGTCCAGGAGCTCGTCGGCGTGGTCCACGACGAAGTGCGCGTCGGCCGCACACGCGCTCGAGAGCTCCGGCTCCGCGCGCTCGAGCGCCCGCAGCGCTCTGGTGGTGGTGTTGCGCATCGACTGGTACGTCGATCGCTGCGCGAGCGCGTTGAAGGGTTCGGGCGTGAACGCGGGGTCGTGCGCCGACGCGAGCGCGAGGTGGAGCTCGCCGGTGCGGCGCCCGAGCAGCTCGACCGACGGCAGGATGCCGCCCGCCAGGGTCTCGAATTCGCTCGGCGGCTCGCGACCGAGCGCGTCCAGCGGATGCACGGGCGCCGGGGGTTCGGTTTCGGCCTGATCGTCCGGGCGGCTGAGCACGCCGTCGTAGAAGCGGCCGAGGGCGTCGCGGTACCACGAGTAGGCATCGCTCTCGTTCGGCTCGTACGCATGGGCGACGGCGATCGTCGCGGCGGGTGCGCCCGGCCGCCGGTACTCGACGGTCCCGAGCAGCGCCGGCGAGTGCGTGAACCGTCCCTGTTCGGTCAGCACCCGGCCGATCTCGACCTCGGGGCTGATGCCGGGCTCGATCCGGCGCACGGTCTTCATGATGACGTCTTCGTCGAAGGTCAACGACGTGTTGGACTGCTCGCCTCCGAGCACCGACACGGGAAGATCGGGCTCGCGTGCGACCCGGCGTTGCGCGATCGAAGGGCCGTATGTGACGCCCGCGAGCGTGCCTTCTTCGCCCTTCACGCGTCGACGGCGTTGCAAGACCTGCATGAGGGCGCGCCCGTAGCCCGGCAGCCAGTGCGCGTCGACGAGGACGCCCGACTCCTCCGCCCTGTCGGTGCGCACGCGCGCGAGCGCGGCGGCCGGATGCTCTTCTGCGAGACGCTCCCCCGCCGTCCCGGCGACGTACGCGACAGGGAGGAGATAGATGTCGGGCTCTCCTTCGCGATAGTCGACCTGGACGAACCCGATCCGCGCCGGTTCCGGCGGCGGCATCTCCTCGCCGTGCGTCCACAGATGCGGGAGTGGGAGCTCGATCCGGTCGACGAGGCGTGCCCGCGTCACCGTGCGGCCCTTCGCACCGAACCAACGGCGGGGCCGCAACATCCGCGGCAATGCCTGGTCGAGCTGTGCCCGGCCGCGGTCGAACAGCTCGGTCCACGAGCGCGACACGTGGAGCACGGGCAGCTCTCCCTCCGCGACATTCTCGGTGCGGGCCGGCTCCAGCGCGAGCCAGTAGAAGGCGTGCGGCCCGAGCGTGAGCAGGTACGGCAGGTCGCCGATGGCCGGGAACGTCGTCTGGCCGAACAGCTCGACCGGACGCATGCCATGGAACTCGTGGAGATCGAGCTCGACGTATTGCGCGTAGCGCGAGAGGTTCGCGACGACGAGCACCTGGCGCCCCGGCGCGTCGCCGGACGCCTTTTCGCGACGTAGGAACGCGAGCACACGATGGTTGTCGGGCGTGAGGATCTCGAGCGAGCCGTGACCGAGCACCGGGTTGCGGCGGCGAAGCGCGATGAGCCGCCGCACCCACCAGAGCAAGGAGTCCGGGTTGTCGAGCTGCGCCTCCACGTTGACGGTCTCGTAGTGGTATTCCGAGTCGATGATGACCGGCAGGTAGAGGCGCTGCGCGTTCGCGGAGGAGAAGCCGGCGTTGCGATCTGCGCTCCACTGCATCGGCGTGCGGACGGCGTCGCGGTCACCGAGGTAGACGTTGTCGCCCATGCCGATCTCGTCGCCGTAGTAGAGCACCGGCGTGCCCGGGAGCGAGCACAGCAATGCGTGCATCAGCTCGATCTTCTGACGGTGGTTCTGCAGGAGCGGTGCGAGCCGCCGGCGGATGCCGAAGTTCACGCGCATCACCGGGTCGTGCGCGTAGGCGCGATACATGTAGTCGCGCTCCTCGTCGGTCACCATCTCGAGGGTCAGCTCGTCGTGGTTGCGCAGGAAGACGGCCCATTGACATCCTTCCGGCGGCTGCGGCGTCTGGCGGAGGATGTCGACGATCGGGAAACGGTCTTCCATCCGGAGGCCCATGAACAGCCGCGGCATGAGCGGGAAGTGGAATGCCATGTGGCACTCGTCGCCGTCCCCGAAGTACGCGGTCGCGTCCTCCGGCCACTGGTTCGCCTCGGCGAGCAGCACACGGTCGGCAAAACGCGCGTCGACGTGGCTCCGCAGGTCGCGGAGGAAGTCGTGGGTCTCCTTCAGGTTCTCGCCGGTTGTGCCCTCGCGCTCGAAGAGGTACGGGACGGCATCGAGCCGCAGACCGTCCACCCCGAGCTCGAACCAGTACTCGACGGTGCGCAGCATCTCGCGCCGGACCTCGGGGTTCTCGAAGTTGAGGTCGGGCTGATGCGCATAGAAGCGATGCCAGTAGTACTGCCCGGCGACGTCGTCCCATGCCCAGTTCGAGTGCTCGAAGTCATGGAAGATGACGCGCGCGTCGCGGTAGCGCGTCGGGTCGTCGCTCCAGACGTACCAGTCCCGGAAACGACTCCCCGGGGCGGCGCGCCGAGCGCGTTGGAACCACGGATGCTGGTCCGAGGTGTGATTCAGCACGAGCTCGGTGATGACACGCAGGCCGCGCCGGTGTGCCTCGTCCAGCAGACGGCGGAACTGACGCAGGTTGCCGTAGATCGGGTTGATGCCCCGGTAGTCGGAGATGTCGTAGCCCTCGTCCTTCAGCGGCGACGGGTAGAACGGGAGCAACCAGATCGCCGTGATGCCGAGATCCTGCAGGTAGTCGAGCCGCTGTGTGAGCCCGGTCAGGTCGCCGATGCCGTCGGCATCGCTGTCCGAGAACAACCGCACGTGCGTCTCGTAGATGACCGCGTCGCGATACCACGTTGGGTCCGCCGGGAGCAGCGGGCTGCTCCGGCGCTTTGCATCGCTCACGCGCCGGCTCCACGTCCGATCGCGAGCACGTGCGCGGGCACCGAGCGCGGGTCGAGCTCGACGAAGTTCCGGGGCCCGTGCCATTCGTATCGCGCATCCGTGAGCAGATCGTGCACGGCGAACTTCGCGTCGCCGGGAAGCCCGAGCGCTTCGAGGTCGAGCCAGGTCCACCCGGCCTGTGAGCTCCACGGGTCGAGGTTGACGACGCAGAGCACCGCGTCGCCGGCATTGCCGGCGTGCTTCGACCAGCAGACGAGCTGGTCGTTGTCCACGTGATGGAACCGCAGCGTCTCGTTGCGTTGGAGCGCGACGTGTGCGCGGCGGATGTCGTTGAGACGCTCGAGGAAGTGGCGAAGGCTGTCGGGCCGGTCCACGTCCCAATGACGGATCTGGTACTTCTCGGAGTCCAGGTACTCCTCGCTCCACTACTCGCGCGGCGTCCGCTCCATCAGCTCGAAGGCGGGCCCGTACACGCCGTAGTTCGCGCTCAGGCACGCGGCGAGCACAGCACGGGCGATGAACGTGCCCCGGGAGCCGTGCTGCAGCGCGGCGTGGAGGATGTCCGGTGTGTTGGGCCAGACGTTGGGCCGGAAGAAGTCGACGAGCGGCGCTTGCGTGAGCTCCGTGAAGTACTCGACGAGCTCGTGCTTCGTGTTGCGCCACGTGAAATATGTGTAGGACTGCGCGAAGCCCACCTTGGCGAGCCGCTCCATCACGCGTGGTCGCGTGAACGCCTCGGACAGGAACAGCACGTCGGGATCCGTCTGGCGCACCTGCGCGATCAGCCATTCCCAGAACCCGAATGGCTTCGTGTGCGGGTTGTCCACGCGGAACACCCGTATCCCCCGATCGGCCCAGAACCTCACGACGTCCAGGAGCGCCGCCCACAGCGCAGCGCGGTCTTCGCATTCGAAGTCGAGC
>DASQHW010000337.1:0-2329 GCA_035631895.1 Acidimicrobiia bacterium
CTCGCGGGTAGTCCGGCACGCACTCGGTGAAATGCGCCCCGTGCGGCGTCTCGACGACACCGTCGGTCATCAGCCGGTTGATACGGATCGACTGCACCGGACCCGCCTCGAGGAACTCGCTCGTGTCGACGATGCGCTCGACGCTCATGAAACGGCGCGTCGCCGCCATGCACATCAAGTCGTCGAAGTACGGGTCGACGTTGAGGAACTGGCCGGTGCCGCCGCGATCGCCACGATGCATGTGGATGAGCGCGACGTCGAGCGGCAGCGCGGGCATTGCCACGAGATCTTCCCCGTCCTCGTACGGCGAGCGGACGGTGCGGAGCCCGGGATTCAATCGCATCACGTCGGAGCCGAGCCCGACCCGGGTGGGCAGGAACGGCACCCGCCAAGCGGCCGCTTGCAGGCCGAGCAGGAACATCCCCTCGTCGAGCTCCATCGTGGTGACCGCACCCGATTGCCGGGCGTTCCGGAAATGCGGTTCCAGCGCGATCGAGTCGAGCGAGACGAACGCGTAGACGACCTCTCGCACCTTCCCGGCGCGACACAGCAACCCGACGTCCGGTCCCCCGTACGAGACGATGCGCAAGTCCTTCACCGCCGAACGGCACAGCGCGCGCACCAATGCCATCGGCTTGCGCCGCGATCCCCACCCACCGATCCCGATCGTCATGCCGTCGCGCACCTCGGCGACGACGTCGTCAATGGTCACGCGCTTGTCCGGAACGCGCAGCAATAGCCTCTCCCGACCTCGCGGAGCGTCAGATCGTACACTCCGCCTCCATGGAGGTCGGCTTCGACGGCCAGGTGGTCGTCGTCACCGGAGGTTGTCGTGGCATCGGCCGCGGGATCGCACAGCGGTTCGCGGATGCGGGCGCGCACGTGGCGATCTGCTGCCGGCACGAGCCGGAGTCGTTGCCGGACGGCTGGCTGTTCGTCGGCGCGGACGTACGGGAGCCGGACGACGTCGATGCGGTGATCGACCGAACGCGCGAGCGCTTCGGACGGATAGACGTGTGGGTGAACAACGCGGGTGGTTCACCACCGGCGGACACCGCCACCGCGTCACCGCGGTTCACCGCCGGCATCATCGCGCTGAACCTCGCCGCGCCGATCGTGTGCGCGCAACGGGCGAACGCGGTGATGCAGGAGCAGGACGGCGGCGGCTCCATCGTCAACATTGCGAGCGTGAGCGGGGTGCGCGCCTCGCCGGCGACGCTCGCGTACGGAGCCGCGAAGGCCGGGCTGCTGAACGCGACGAAGACCATGGCCGTCGAGTTCGCACCGAAGGTTCGCGTGAACGCGGTGGTCGTCGGGCTCGTCCTGACCGAGCAGGCCCACCTCTTCTACGGCGATGAGGAAGGCACGGCCGCAGTCGGGGCCACCGTGCCCCTCGGGCGCATGGCCGATCCCTCCGACGTCGCGGACGTGTGCCTGTTCCTTGCATCCCCGCTGGCGCGCTACGTGACAGGAGCGGAGGTGCTCGTGCACGGCGGTGGGGAGCGACCCGCCTACATGGACGCCGCGAAGGGGACGCGGCGCCCCTGATGCGCTTCGTCGTCTACGGCGCGGGCGCGATCGGCGGCGCGATCGGCGGCCGCTTGTTCGAGCACGGTCATGACGTGATGCTGAGCGCCCGCGGCGCACACTACCAAGCGATACGCGACCGCGGCTTGCGGCTCGTCGACGCGGACGCAGACACGACATTGCCGATCCCGGTCGTCGACCATCCGTCGCGCGCCGACCTCCGTGTGGACGACGTCGTCGTCCTTGCGATGAAGACGCAAGACACCCAAGGCGCGCTCCACGCGCTCGGCGAGACGGCACCACCCGGGATCGCCGTGGTCTGTGCGCAGAACGGGGTGGAGAACGAGCGCCTCGCGCTCCGTCACTTCGCACACGTGGATGCCATGTGCGTGATGTGCCCCGCCAGCCATCTCGAGCCCGGCATCGTCCAGGCGTCGTCGACGCCGATCACCGGCCTCCTCGACCTCGGGCGCTACCCCCACGGGCTGGACGAGCGCGCCGGTGCGATCGCGTCCGCGCTCGAGCGCTCGACCTTCGAGTCGGTGCCGCGCGCCGACATCATGCGATGGAAGTACACGAAGTTGTTGAAGAACCTCGGCAACGCGGCCGAAGCGTTGTGTGGGCACGTCGAGGGTGTCGGCGAGATCGTCCGGCGGGCTCGCTCGGAGGGTGCAGCCGTGCTCGAGGCAGCCGGCATCGACGCCGCCTCGCGCGAGGAGGACCGAGCACGGCGCGGCGATCGCCTGCAGGTGAAGCCGATCGCCGGTGCGATGCGGGGCGGCGGTTCCTCGTGGCAGAGCCT
>DASQHW010000338.1:0-3143 GCA_035631895.1 Acidimicrobiia bacterium
CGCGACTTCGACGGGGCGTCCCGCGTCGTCGTCGCGCTCGACGCGCTCGGGATCGGCGTCGCGCTGCGCGATTTCGGGTCGGCGGTCTCGTCGCTCGAGCAGCTCCGGACCTTGCCGGCAGGCACGCTGACGATCGCAGGCCCGCTCGTGACGGCATTGCAGGGCGCAGATGACGAGGTGAGCGCGGCGTTGCTCGGCGCGATCGTGAAGTACGCGCGTTCGCTGGGCCGTGTCGTCGTGGCCAACGGCGTCGAGAACGGCGTCCAGGCGGAGCGCCTCCGCGAGCTCGGGTGCGAATTCGCGTCCGGCACCGCGTTCGGGCCGTCGCTGCCCGCTGCGCAGGTGCGGGACTTCCTCCGCGCTCTCTAGCACGGAGAGGCACCGGGGTGGCGCAGCCGTCACCTAGCGTGTCTCCATGGCCCGTAACCGCACCGGCGGCGACTATTCGGCTGAGCACATCCAGGTGCTCGAGGGACTCGATCCCGTGCGCAAGCGGCCCGGTATGTACATCGGGTCGACGGGCCCGAGCGGCCTCCACCACCTGATCTGGGAGGTCGTCGACAACGCCGTCGACGAGGCGATGGCCGGGTACTGCACGCGGATCGAGGTGACGTTGCGCGCCGACGGCTCCGTGCGTGTGTCGGACAACGGGCGCGGCATCCCCGTCGACGAGCATCCCCAGTACAAGGGTCGCTCCGCGGCCGAGATCGTGATGACGACATTGCATGCGGGCGGCAAGTTCGGCGGTGGCGGCTACAAGGTGTCGGGCGGGCTCCACGGCGTCGGCGTGTCGGTGGTCAATGCGTTGTCGAGCCGCGTCGTGCTCGAGATCGACCGCGACGGCAAGACGTGGCGCCAGGAGTACGCGGCCGTCAAGCAGGGCCGCGGCCCGGTCAAGCCGGGGGTGCCCCAAGGCAAGCTGAAGGTCGTTGCCCAATCGAAACGCGGGCACACGGGGACGTCGGTGACCTTCTGGCCCGACCCCGAGGTCTTCGAGGACACCGAGTACCGATGGGCGACGGTGGCGGAGCGTCTGCAAGTGATGGCGTTCCTCAATCGGGGGCTCGCGATCGCGCTCGTCGACGAGCGGCCCGGGCACAAGCAGTCGCAGACGTTCCAGTTCGACGGCGGGATCGTCGACTTCGTCCGGCACTTGAATGCGGCGAAAGAGCCGTTGTTCAAGGACGTGGGCCACTTCGCGGACCAGGGCAGTGAGGGCGAAGTCGAGGTCGCCTGGCAGTGGAACACGGGATACCACGAGGGCTTGCACTCGTTCGCGAACGGTATCTCCACGACCGAAGGGGGGATGCATGCCGAAGGGTTCAAGCGTGCACTCACCCAGGCCGTGAACCGCTATGCCAAGGCCCGCAATCTGATGAAGGCGAAGGACGCGACGTTGCAGGGCGACGACGTGCGCGAAGGCCTCACCGCGATCGTGTCGGTGCGGTTGGCGGATCCGCAGTTCGAGGGCCAGACGAAGGCGAAGCTGGGCAACACCGAGATGCGCTCGCTCGTCGAGCGGGCGACGAACGAGCACATGGTGCGATGGCTCGAAGAGCACCCCAATCCTGCCAAGGCCATTTTCGCCAAGGCGTC
This sequence comes from Acidimicrobiia bacterium, assembly GCA_035631895.1. Classification (GTDB taxonomy): domain Bacteria; phylum Actinomycetota; class Acidimicrobiia; order IMCC26256; family PALSA-610; genus DASQHW01. Next base: position 1,597 of record DASQHW010000338.1, read on the forward strand.
GAACGCGGCGCGGGCTCGCAACGCAGCGAAGCAGGCTCGTGACCTCACCCGATGCAAGACGGCCCTCGACGGTGTCGGTATGCCCGACAAGCTCGCCGACTGTGCCTCGCGGTCTCGCGACGAAGCCGAGCTGTTCCTCGTCGAGGGTGATTCCGCCGGAGGCTCCGCGCGCGACGCCCGAGACCCCAGGAATCAGGCGATCCTGCCGTTGCGCGGCAAGATCCTGAACGTCGAGCGCGCCTCGATGGACAAGGTCGTCGCGAACACCGAGATCCAGTCGTTGATCGCGGCGATCGGCGGTGGGATCGGTCCGGAGTTCGACCTGGCCAAGGTCCGGTACAACAAGGTGATCGTGCTCGCCGACGCCGATGTCGACGGCGGCCACATCCGCACGCTGCTGATCACGTTCTTCTACCGGCACATGACACCGCTGGTGGAGTCGCACCGCTTGTACGTCGCGCAGCCCCCGCTGTACTCGGTCGAGATCGGGGGGCAGAAGACCTACGTCGCCGACGAAGCGGCACGGCTCCGGTTGACGGAGGAGCACCCGAATCGTCAGCTCGCGTTCGCGCGCTTCAAGGGACTCGGTGAGATGGACCCGCACGAGCTGCGTGAGACGTGCATGGACCCTGCGACCCGTCACCTCGTGCAGCTCGACGTCGACCAGGCCGCGATCGCGGACGAGATCCTCTCGGTGCTGATGGGCGACGACGTCGACGCCCGGCGCCAGTGGATCCAGCAGAACGCCAAGGACGCAAGATTCCTCGACGTGTGAGGAGCAGATGGCACGCCGCAAGACCACCGACCAATTGACCCTCGAGGCGCCGGCCGACGTGCCGATGCGCACGCTCTCCGAGGAGGTCGAGGCCGCGTTCCTCGAGTACTCGATGAGCGTCATCGTGTCGCGCGCGTTGCCCGACGTGCGCGACGGCCTCAAGCCCGTGCAGAGGCGCATCCTCTGGGCGATGCACGACGCGAACCTCCGTCCCGATCGGCCGTTCGTGAAGTGCGCGCGCGTCGTCGGGGACGTGATGGCCAACTATCACCCGCACGGCGACTCTTCGATCTACGAGGCACTCGTGCGTATGGGCCAGACCTTCTCGCTCACGGCGCCACTCATCGACAAGCACGGCAACTTCGGCTCACCCTCCGATCCTCCTGCCGCGTCTCTCTACACGGAATGCCGGCTGGCGCCTATCGCGATGGAGATGCTCGCGGCGATCGACGAAGGAACAGTCGATCACGAGCCGAACTACGACGCGTCGCGCACGCAACCCACGGTGCTGCCGGCACGCTTCCCGAACCTGCTCGTGAACGGCGCGCAGGGCATCGCCGTCGGCATGGCGACAAATGTTCCGCCACACAACCTTGCCGAGGTCTGCAACGCAGCGATGCGGATGATCGACAAGCCCGACGTCACGCTGGCGGATCTGATGCGGCACGTGAAGGGGCCGGATTTCCCGACCGGTGGCCTCATCATGGGCGATGAGGGCATCAAGGATGCATACCGAAGCGGTCGTGGCACGATTCGCATCCGCGCCGTCCAC
>DASQHW010000339.1:0-2007 GCA_035631895.1 Acidimicrobiia bacterium
GCGCGTCCTGGGGCGAGGTGACGAACGACCGTGAGTCGGATCCGACGAGCAAGTAGTTGCCGCCCGGCTCGAGCACCGACGCGTCGATCTTCACCGTGGGAACCTTTGCGATCTTGCGCGCCGCGAGCCAGTACGCGCCGCCTATCGCCAAAATTGTGCAGAGCACCGCCGCGATCAGCGCGTTGCGCAGCCGGTGCAGGAACGCGCGGGCGTCGATCTGCGTGCGCACGTCAGCGCGGGCAACCGACCAACGGCGCGTTCGTCCTGGGATCGACGGGGACGAAACGCGTGTCGACGGTCACTCGGGGCACGGACGTGGTGGTCGCGGTCGTCGTGGTGGTGGACGTGGGCGCTGTGGTCGACGACGCGAACGGCGAGCTCGTCGTGGTGCCGGTCACGGGGCGGAGCTGCGGATAGTCACGCCCGACGACGACGAGAACGTCCGCTCCCAGCGTGTTGTCGGTGGAGATCGCCTCGATGAGGTTGAGTGTCCCGACGGCGAGCAGTGTCGTGAACCCCTCCGCGTACTTGCCGGGCGCGTAGCGGATCTGGGTGTGCTCGTAGTTGCTGCGATCACCGGGCGCGGCGGATCCGCTCACCTGGAAGCCCGCCAATCTCAACTGGTCCAGTGCGAGCTGCCCGGCGTTGGGGTCACCGGAACCGTTCACGACACGTATGTGCACCTGACTCGGCGGCGGCGGGTGGGCAACCGCGGGGTTCGGGCTCCCGAACTGCATCAAGCTCTGAATGATGCCCTCGGCCGCGTCGGTAGCGACGACGTTGTTCTGGAACGGCGGTGGCGCGGAGACGACGGGGAGCGTCTCCATCCGCACCGTCCGGGGGTTCAAGCCGTTGAAGGTGCGGATCAACGCCTTCATCTCGTCGAAGGTCAGTGTCGTGTCGCGTGTGAAGTTGTTCTTCACCGCGTCGAGCAGGCCGATGAGCTTCGTCGGGTTTGCTGCGGTCTTGTCGATCGCGGCCTGACTGATCGTGCGGAGGAAGTACTGCTGGCGCGGGATGCGGTCGAGGTCGGTCCCTGTCGCGATCCAACCCTGGCCACCGGTGTTCCCGCCGTTGGCCGCGGGTGCGTAGTTCCAGTGCCAGGGCGCAGGGTTCTTCAGATCCTTCGGGACGTAATAGTGACGTGAACGTGCGTATGCGAGCGCCATTGCGCCGTCGGCGGAGACACAACCCATGGTGTCGACGTTCAAGCCGCTGTACGGGTCGTGCACCGGGGTCGGGAAGTACAGATGTATCCGCCCGATGGCGTTGACGATGTTCTCGAAACCCTTGAAGTTCACCTCGATGTAGTGGTTGATCTTCAAGGGCGGGAAGTTCTCCTCGAGCGTCTGGATGACCAGTGCCGCACCGTTGGCGCCGCCGAGCGAGTACGCCGCATTGAGGAGGTCGCGTCCGTGACCGGGTATCTGCACGACGAGGTCGCGGGGGAACGACACCAGCCGGCCCGTGCGAGCCGCGGGATCGATGTGCAGCACCATCATCACGTCCGAGCGTTGTCCCGGAGCGTCGGCCGCGGGACCGAAGGAGGAGTCGCCGAGCTGGCGAGTATCGGAACCGATCAGGAGGTAGTTCGCGGGTTGCCCCGGTTGCGCACGGACGAGGTTCGGCACATGCACCTTGCGGCTGTCCTCGAAACTCTTGCGTGCGAACGCCTCCCCCGCGAGCACGCCGCCCGTTGCCACGAGGGATACGACGAGGCACGCGATCGCGAAGCGGCGAAGGAACGAGAGCAGCGACGACGAGACGACCACGCGACGCGCGAGCATACCGGCGGTATCCGCTCGCTCTCCGACGCGTCATGGCTCCTCGATGCGACCTTCGCGCTCAGGAAGTCCCAAGGATCGCGATGACCGGACCGGTAGCGTTCGAGCGTGGACGGCGGAGCGGCGATCGTGCGAGACGGCGGGCGATGGCTCGTCGGCGACCGTGTCACCGACGTCGTCGTGGCGGACGGCGTCAACGCGTTCGATGCGCTCGACGTGATGG
>DASQHW010000340.1:0-1617 GCA_035631895.1 Acidimicrobiia bacterium
CTGGACGGCGAGCGGTTCGAGATCACGACGTTCCGCGCCGACGTGTACCGGCCGGAGAGCCGCAAGCCGGAGGTGACGTTCTCCGATGACATCGTCACCGATCTGTCGCGACGCGACTTCACGGTGAACGCGATGGCGATCGCACTCGACGACCCCACGCTCGTCGACCCCTTCGACGGGTTGCCGGACCTTGCCGCTCGCCGGCTGCGCACCCCGCTGACACCCGAGCTGTCCTTCGACGACGACCCGTTGCGCATGCTGCGTGCCGCACGTTTCGTGGCGACCCTCGGCTTCGACGCCTCGCCCGAGATCGTCGCCGCGATTGCCGACATGCGCGCGCGTCTGGCCATCGTGAGCGCGGAGCGCATTCGTGACGAGCTCTCGAAGCTCGTGGTCGCCGAGGATCCGTCCGCCGGCCTGTGGTTGATCGCACGCACGCGCCTGGCCGACGAGTTCCTGCCCGAGTTGAATGCGATGCAGCTCGAACAGGACCCGATCCACCGTCACAAGGACGTGTTGGCGCACACGATCGCGGTGGTGGCCAAGACTTCACCGCGCCTGAAGCTGCGGCTGGCTGCGCTGATGCACGACGTCGGCAAGCCGCGCACCCGCGGTTTCGGGCCGCAGGGCGTGACGTTCCATCACCACGAGGTCGTCGGGGCGCGCATTGCTCGGGACCGCCTGACCGCGTTGCGATACCCGACCGAAGTGGTCGATGACGTGACGAGGCTCGTCGAGCTCCATCTGCGTTTCCACACGTACCGGATGGGCTGGAACGACAGTGCGGTGCGCAGGTACGTCCGTGACGCGGGCGATCTTCTCGACGACCTCAACGAGCTGACACGGTCGGACTGCACGACGCGGGACGCGCGCAAGGCCGATGCGCTCGCGCGCCGCATGGACGAGCTCGAAGCCCGCATTGCGCAGTTGCGCGAGCAGGAGGAGCTGGCGAAGATCAAGCCGCCGCTCGACGGTCTTCAGATCATGGAGTTCCTCGGCGTCGCGCCGGGACCGATCGTCGGCGAGGCACGTGAGTTCCTGCTCGACCTGCGGCTCGACGAAGGACCGCTGACCGATGAGGACGCGTACGCGCGGCTCGCGACGTGGGCGAAGGAACGGGGCATCGACGCCGAGCGCGGCACCGAGGGGACCTCGTCCTAGACGCCTTCCTTGCGTGCGCGCCACACGACCACGACCGGAACCTGTGGCCCGGGATCCGCGCTCGGGCCGGGTTGGGGCTCGATCAAGGCGTCGACGCGGTAACCGGCGCGGTGCAGCGACGCGAACACGTCGGCGGTCGTACGTGGGAACACGCGGATCCGCTCATCGTCACGCGTGACTTCGAGCGGCTGCCGGTCGAAGTACGAGCGCCGAACCTCGAGTAACCCGAGGGGGAGCGAACCCGGACCGCCGCCTTCGCGTCCGACCGCGAGCGCCATCGGGTGCTCGATCGAGAACACGAACGGTGCGCCGGGACGAAGGACGCGATGCACCTGGCGGAAGAGCCGGTCGACGTCCTCCACTTCACCGAGCACACAGGCGGCGAACGCAACGTCGATCGAGTCCGCGCGCAGGAACGCGAGGTCGGCGGCATCGCCCTCGTGCCATTCGACCCGC
>DASQHW010000341.1:0-5756 GCA_035631895.1 Acidimicrobiia bacterium
TCATCGACGCGACCGCGTCGACGCTCTATCCCGGCGGCACTCTCAATACCGGCTTTGCCGTCGCCTGGGCGCAGCAGCGCCAGCAGGAGGCCCAACCCGCCGGGCCCAACAGCGGACAGCCCTGGGCATACCAGCGAATCCAGGGCGGGGACACGACGTGCGCGGCCAACCAGGTGCTCCACGGCGAGGCGGCCGACCTGAACGCGAAGATCGCAGCGAACTCTCATTACAACCCGGCAGTGGCCGACCCGCTGGACCCCGTCACCTTCGTCCACAACATCAATGTCCCCGTGTTCATGGCCTGCCAGTGGGAGGACGAACAGACGGGCGGACACTGCCCGGAACTGGCCCGGCACTTCACCGGGACGACCCAGAAATGGTTCACGTTCACCAACGGCGCGCATATCGACTCGCTCGACCCGGCCACCTACAACCGCTGGTACGACTTCCTGGAGCTGTTCGTCGCGCACCAGGCGCCGATCGAGAACGTGGCGACCACCAGGGCGGCCGCTCCGGTGATCTACCAGGCGGCGATGGGACTCCCGCAGTCCGACGTGGTCACGCTGCCGGTCGACCCGATCCAGGCGATCCCGACGTACGACGCGGCCCTCGCCGCCTTCAATCAGCTTCCGGCCGTTCGGGTGCTGTTCGACAACGGTGCCGGCACATCGCCCACCGGGAGCTCGACGCCCGGCGACCCCTATGCCGGGTTCGAGAGGAGCTTCGCGTCCCTGCCCGTGCCGGGCACCATCGCGCGCACCTGGTACTTCGGGCCCGGTGGGACGCTCACCGCGAACGCGAGCGCCCTCCCACTCACCGACTACGGGACCAACACCGGTACCGGTGGGCTGTGGGGCAACGCGTCCGAATGGGATTGGAGATGGCAGGCGAATCCATCGGGCACTGCTGTCTCGTACGTCACGGCGCCACTCGCCGCGAACACGACGGTCATCGGGAGCGGCGCGGTCAACCTCTGGGTGCGATCGTCGACCCCTGACGTCGATCTGCAGGCCACGATCACCGAGGTGCGCCCGGACGGCAAAGAGACGTTCGTCCAGAACGGCTGGATCCGTGCGAGCGAGCGCAAGCTCTCGACGGACTCGGCCAACATGTTCAAGCGGCCGAGCACTGCGCTCGAGCCGGTCCCGACGTTCACGGCGGCCGACGCATCGCCCATGCCGGCCGGACAGTTCGTGAACGTCGTCGTCCCGCTGTACTACGAGGGCCACGCGTACCGCGCGGGGTCGCGCATCCGGGTGACGATCGCCGCGCCGAACGGCAGGCAGCCCGTGTGGTCGTTCGGCCAGACGCAGCCGAACGGCACCGCGACCGTCTCGATCGCCTTCTCCACGTCGATGCCGTCGAGCCTCGTGCTTCCGGTGGTGCCCGGGGTGAGTGTGCCGGCGACGCTGCCGCCGTGCCCGAGCCTGCGCAACGAGCCCTGCACGCCGTAGGGGCAGTTCGTCCGTACCGAAAAACGATCGTCCGGCGTTTACGGCGTCAGGGCGTCATCCATGTGGCAGCCCTCGATCGCTTGCTTTACCCGTTGCCTTTCGGTCGAGGCTGCCACTGCCCTCCCTCGAATGTTTCCGCCCGGCACGCCCGAGCCACGCCGTGACCCCTGTTGTCGTTGCATCATCATGCGCTCGGTCCTGCCTACCGCGCCGCGCGATACGAAGGCTGTTGCGTTCTCGAGTGGCTCCACCGCACGGTTTGCTCCCGTCCGAGCTCCGTCACGGCGGTGATGAGCAAGCCGACCAGCGCGACGTTTCGCGCCAGGAACGCGACCTCCGTGCACAGCCTTCCGGCATGGTTCACGTCGAAGAGGGCCCAGCCGACGAGTGTCAGCACGACGACGACAGCGGCCCAACGTTCGATGCGCACCGCGCCCTTGCTCGCTGCGATCGCGACCCACGGCAGCATCCATACGACGAACTGCGGCGACAGGAGCGTCACGAACGTCAGCGTCGCGGCAATGACGACGACCTCGGGTACGCCGTCCGTCACCCGGTGGTTCGCGCGGTACCACCAGGTGCTCGCGATGGCGACGACAAGACAGACACAGAGCAGCACCGCCCATACCGTGGAGGGTGCGCCGAGACGCCACGACCCCGATTCGAAACGCACCGGATCACGCGTGAAGACGCGCAGCAACGAGCCGGGCACGCTGGCCGCCTCCCAGCCTTTCGCGTCGCGATAGGTCAGCACCTGCCGGGGACCCTCCGAGCCCGCCCACACGACCCAGGCCCCAAGACTGCACGCGCCCGCGGCGATCGCAATCACGAACGCGCGGACGTGGCGCCGTGCGGCCAAGCCGGGAACGAGCACCAGTGGCCACGGCTTCACCAGTGCGGCGACGATCCACATCAGCCCCGCGGCCGTATGTTGTCGACGCGCGAAGAGGAAGCTGCCGGCGACCGCGATCGCGAGCACGATCAGGTCGTAGCGCGAATAGACGATCACCAGCAGGGGCGTCGAGAGCAGCACGTAGGACCATCCCGCCCTCGATCCCCAGCCACGAAAACAGATCGCCGCGACGACGGCCTCACACGCAAAGTTCACGAGCAGCATGTGATGCACGAACGCATCGAAGCTTGACCGCCCGAGCAGCCAGAACAGCGCCAGCGCACCCGGCGGATACTCGACTGCGAAGTCGCGATACGGAGTTCCCCCGTGCGTGACGATCGTGAAATAGCGGCCCAGGTCGGAGGTGAGTCGATATGCGGGCCCGGAGCCAGTGACCTGCCGCCAGACCGCAAATGCGACGACGAGCTCGCCGGCGAGGATGATCACCGACCGCGTGCGCCGGCGGGTCACGGGGATCCCTGCGCCACGAACGTGGGTGGTCTGATGACGGCGAGTGGTTCGACACCGGTGCGGATGTCGCGGGGCTGCAGGTGCAGCGTTGCGAAGGCTCGGGTCCACGCGTCGCGCTCTTCGCCGTTCATGTGGGTGCGTACGACGAACATCTGCCCGGTCCGGGCCGCCGAGCCTTGTTGCAGAGCGGCGCGCAAGGTTGCGAGCACTTGTTCGTAGGTCGTTCCCGTCGCGTATTGGGCATTGATGTCGGGGACTTCTGCGAGGAAGCCGGGCGGGACGCCGTCGGTCCTGACAATGTGGATGTGGCCCCGGGGCCAGTAGTACGCGAAGCCCCAGCTTGCGAGAGCGTTGACGATGACGACGTCGTCCGGCCGGATGTGGGATGCGACGTAGCGGGTCTGGCCCCGTATGTCTTCGTTGGGTATCCCGAAGGCGTGCACGGTCGGCGCCGCTCCGATCGCAAACATGACGGCCAGCACGGTCCCACACGCCACCGCGAGCGCTCTGCGCCTCATGAGGAGCGTCATGCACAGGGAGGTGGCGCCGATGCCGACGATGACGAGCGACGGAACGATCAGGAACAGTGACGTCCGCAACTCCAGGAACGGATACAGCTGTGCCCGCCCGAGCGCCATCATCTCGAGCCACAGCATCGGCAACGTCACCGCGAGTGCGGTCTCGCGCTGCCGCACGAGAGCCGTGATCCCGATCGCGAAGAGGCCCACCGCGACCGCGGCGGGCATGGCGAGAAAGAACGCGAGGTCGTCGAGGCGGTGCCATGACTCGACGAGCATGTCTGTCGGCGAGCCGTGGAGGTAGGCGTTGTGCCAGTAGTCGTGCAGGCTCGTGTTCACGTTGGGGGCGACGACGGCGCCGAAGAACGCCGCGTAGAAGCCCCCGACCGCGACGCCGACGACCGTCGTCGCTGCCGCTCGCCGCCAGGCGCGTCGGAGGGTTGCCGACACGCCCAGTGCGCCGAACGCGGCGACACCCACAAACGCCGACGTGGTGCTGAACGGAAGCGCGAGCGCGCTGATGCAGCCGAGTCGCAGGACGCGCCAGTCGCGAGGGTCGGCGTCGATGGAACGCACCGCACCGAGCACGACGAGCGCCACGAGGGCGTCGCTCACGTACTGCTTGACGTCGTCGCGCATCAGCATCGCCGGCGTCGCCGCGACGAGAACCGCCGCGACGGATGCCGCAACTCGCGCGTGCAATGCGCTCGACCACGCACACGAGCGGACGAGCACATACGCCGCGACCACCGCACCCGCTGCGCACGCCACCGTGAGGAACCGGAAACGTTCCGGATTCGAGCCCGGCACGGCGCGCAACAGGGCGAGCCATCCGATCGGACTGCTCGAGGAGAGCCGCCACAGATGCGACAGCGGGACTCGAGTCAGCACGGCAACCCATGTTTCGTCCGTCCACAAGGACCGAGTGAAGATCGCCGGGAGCGGGCGCAAGACCAGTGAGGCAACCATTGCGAGAGCGATGAGCCCGACATCACGCCGTTCCCACGCTGCGGCCGCTCGGCGCGATCCAGAGCCGATCGCTGCGTCGGCCTCCATCCGAGCGACGGGCAACCCCCTGCGGTGCGTGTTCGTCAGCGTCCCAACCGGCACACCATCACATCGGACGCGAGCAGGCGCACCACAAGCACCCGCCGGCGAACGACCGCAGGCCCGTGCTCGCGCCCACGGTCAGGCTGAGGCGCCGGCGAGCCAGTCGATCGGCCCGCCGTGGAAGCCCGTAGTCGCGAGCAGCCGCGCGCGACCGGTGCCCGGGGAGCCGTCCCACGTGGTGAGGCGGAGCTCGGCGGGCACGTAGTTCTCGGCGTTCGGCTCGAGCCGTAACCACGCGAGCGGCGCGTCGGGTGTCGCCTCGCGGCCGGCGTCCGCCAGGTGTGCGCGCAACGTGGCCCGGATGTCGGCGTCGAGGTACTGCCAGAACACAGAGTGAAACACGACGAGCGCCTGGCCCGGGTGCCGTTCGCGGAGCTGCGTGGGCAGCCAGTCGCGGACGTCGGCGCGGTCGATCGTTACGGGAACGTGCGTTGCGTGCGCAATCGCTTCGCGGGCTCGGGCGAAGCGCTCGGGAGGCTCGGGCCAGACGTACGAGAGCAGTGTCAGTGCACCTTCCGGGCGGGTGGCGTCGATGGGATCGCGATCGCACGCGCGCCGATCCACGATGTCGAGCGGCGCGCTGAACGGTGGGGCGCCGCGGTTCCAGAGGTTGACGAACCGCACGCGGGATTGCGGACGACCCCAGCCCATACCGTCCTGCTCGTACCAGTAGGAGTCACACCGGGAGTTGAGACCCGCGCTCGCGCCCATCTCGCGCGCACGGATCGGAAGACGCGTCTCGTCGGCGACGACCAGCAGGCCCGACAGGAGTGCCACCGACCGCCCGACCTCGTTCGTCTGCGGCGGCCGCGTGAGCGCGTCGAGGATCTCCGCCGGGGGATCGGCGAGCAGCTCGCGCATCGCCGCCATTGCCGCCTGCGCGTCGCCGTCACCGCCGGTCGACGGGAAGTGCGCCGCGAGCGCCGGCGCGTCACCCGCGAGCGCCATTCGGTGGACGCCGCCGAGCAGGCGCAACACGTACGCGGCTTCGAAGGACGCATCGGCGTAGGGGAGCAGAAGACGCGTGACCGGGCCGTCGGTTTCCAGGTCGTGCGTGAGCTCGTTGCTCAACGCGGCGTAGAACGGGCATCCGAGCGCGTCGAACCCGACGCGCTGCCAGCGGATCGTCCGAGCCAGGTTTTCCCGCGTCACCACCGCAAAGCTACGGGCCTTCCGCGCTGTCGGGCAGGTAGGCGAGATGGTGCTCGAACGCGTTGGTCGGCGAGTGGCCGTCTCCGGCCACTGACCGATCAAACGGTCGGGTGGCTTACGGGCGGACGGGTCGAGCCGGCAGGGCGGTTGGGGGCTCGA
>DASQHW010000342.1:0-10565 GCA_035631895.1 Acidimicrobiia bacterium
AACACCTCCTCGGTCATGCGGGTGCGCGCCGCGGGAGCGATGGCGTTGGCGGTGACGCCGTAGCGTCGCATCTCCGCCGCCTCGACGAGCGTCAACGCCGCGATGCCTCCCTTGGCTGCCGAGTACGCGCCCTGGCCGACGCTGCCCATCAGCCCCGCACCGGACGACGTGTTCACGATGCGCGCGTCGACGGTGTCCCCGGCCTTCGAGCGGGTGCGCCAGTACTCGGCGGCATGACGGGTCGCTGCAAAGTGGCCCTTCAGGTGTACGCGGATGACCGCATCCCATTCTTCCTCGCTGGTCGTGAACAGCATGCGGTCGCGGACGAAGCCGGCGTTGTTCACCAGGACGTCCAGGCCGCCGAAGGTGTCGATCGCCGTCTGCACGAGTGCCCGGGCGCCGTCCCAGTCGGCGATGTCGTTCGTGTTCGCGACCGCATCACCACCCGATGCCACGATCTCGTCGACGACCTGCTGTGCCGGTCCCGCGTCGACGCCGCTGCCGTCGCGCGCGACTCCGAGGTCGTTGACGACGACGCGCGCACCCTCGCGCGCGAAGGCCAGCGCGTGCGCGCGGCCGATGCCGCGTCCCGCGCCCGTCACGATCACGATGCGTCCCTCGCAGATGCCCGGCACGGATGCGTACCCTACCGACCGGGCGGTTTGTGGGTGCGAGGGTCAGCCCGGCGCGTCGTGATCGTGGCCCTCTCCGATGCAGTGTTCGCAGATCAGCGCGCCCCGCGCGTTCGTGTAGAGCGTGCCGCACTCGGGTGGTCGCTTGCCGCAGACGAGACAGGCCGCGGGGAGCAGAGGTGTGTTCGGGGCGGCCGGCAACGCCGCCTGGTCGTGCGCATCCGGTCGGGCTCCGAGCACACGGACGAAGCGAGCGGTCGCGAACGCGGTGCGCTGGAGCCGCGGCGGCACGTACCGGCGGGCGACATATGAACAGCCGACACGGAGCGCCCTGCGCACGAGCACCCGAGCGTGCGGCGGAAGCTGAGGAGTGAGCACGACGCTGCGGGCCGGTTGTGCTCTCGACTCGACCGTGTCCGCGTCCGTGTCGAGCACTCGAGCGCGGGCGACGTCTGCCTCGACGCCGAGATCGCCCAGCACGCGGAGCGCCGTGCCGTCGCGCACGCGCAGCAAGGCGAGCGCGAGGTCGCCGGTGCCAATGGCCGTGTGTCCCCGTTGCAGCGCCTCGCGTACGGAGAGCTCGAGCACTGTCTTCGCCTTCCCCGTGAACGGAATCGCCTCGCCCGGAGAGAGGTCGCTCGGGACGACCTCCATGATGTGGTCACGAGCCGCGTCATGCGAGACGCCCAGCGACCCGAGCGCGCGGCCGGCGGCGCATTGCGGCGCCTGGAGAAGTCCCAAGAGCAGATGCTCCGTGCCGAGGTGCCCATGACCGAGGGCGCAGGCCTCCTGATTGGCCGCGACAACCACACTGCGGGCCCGGTCGGTGAACCGCTCGAACATCGAACGCAGCCTACGGCGACGCCTGGCGTAGCGTCTGGCGGAGCGACGCGCGCGGAGGGCACGACATTGGACTTCGGGGTCACGATCTTCATGACCGACCAGACGATCGGCCCGGTCGAGCTCGCGCGCGCGGTCGAGGAACGCGGGTTCCATTCGTTGTACGTGCCCGAGCACACCCACATCCCGATCAGCCGCATGACGCCGCCACCGACAGGGGACGCCCAGCTTGCCGAGGAGTACAAACGCACGCTCGACCCGTTGGTCGCGTTGGGGATGTGCGCGGCTGCGACCGAGCACCTGCGGGTGGGCACCGGTATCTGCCTCGTGGCACAGCGTGAGCCGATCGTCACCGCCAAGGCGATTGCCACCCTCGACGCGCTCTCCGGCGGTCGGTTCGTGTTCGGTGTGGGATTCGGCTGGAACGAGGACGAGGCCGCCGACCACGGTGTCGACATGAAACGCCGGCGCGACATCGCGCGTGAGCACACGCTCGCGATGAAGGCGTTGTGGTCCGACGACGTGGCTTCCTTCGACGGCGAGTTCGTGCACCTGCGGCCATCCTGGTCGTGGCCGAAGCCCGCGCAACCCGGTGGGCCGCCGGTGCTCATCGGCGGCGCGCCAGGTCCGAAGCTGTTCGCCCATGTGGCGGAGTACGGCGACGGATGGATCCCGATCGGGGGGGCCGGTGTGCGCGCGGCATTGCCCGACCTCGCGCGCGCGTGCGAGGCCCGCGGCCGCGACCCGCAGAGCCTGCGCATCGTCCCGTTCGGCACCGTCCCCGATCCGGGCAAGATCGAGTACTACGCGTCGATCGGCGTCACCGAGATCGTGCTGCGACTGCCGTCTGCCGGACCGGAACGCGTGCTCGGGAAGCTCGATGAATACGCCGCGCTGGTCGGCATGTGAACGCGTACCTCGCCGCCCTCGACGTCGCCGGAGACGCGGACGCATGGGCCGAAGGTGGTTTCAACGTCGACGACGACGGCGCGATCCGGGTCGGGCATGTGTGTGTGCAGACCGGTGTGGGCCAGCGCGGCATCGCCGGGTGGCACCTCACCGACGAGCCCCCGGACGTGGAGCCCGGCGTTCACCCGAACGGTGTGACCCGTCTCGATCACCTGGTCGTGTTCACGGACGACCCGGCACGCACGACAGCGTCGTACGCCGGGATCGGCCTCGATGCGCGTCGGGTGCGGGAAGTGGGCAACGGGACGACGCAGACGTTCTTCCGCGCAGGGGAAGTGATCGTCGAGGTCGTCGGGCCGATTGCCGGCAACGACGGCGAGCGCTTCTGGGGGCTCGCGCTCACCGTTGCGGATCTCGACGCCTGCGCGGCGTTGTTCGGCGACCGGCTCGGCCCGGTCAAGGAGGCCGTGCAGCCCGGCCGGTGCATCGCGACCTTGCGGCACGAGGCGTGTGGGCTCACGGTGCCGATCGCGTTCATGAGTGGAGGCGCGAGGTAGATGGAGCCGGTGCCGGAGGACTGGGAACGCGCGCTCGCAATCGTGGCCCACCCCGACGACATGGAATACGGCGCCGCGTCGGCGGTGGCACGGTGGACGGATCAGGGCAAGACGGTGACGTACGTGCTGGCGACGCGGGGCGAGGCCGGGATCGACGCGCTGGAGCCGGACGAAGCCGCACGCGTGCGCGAAGCGGAAGAGCTGGCGGCCGCGGGCGCGGTCGGTGTGGCGGCCGTCGAATTCCTGGACCACTCGGATGGGCTCGTCGAGTACGGCACGACGCTGAGACGCGACTTCGCGCTCGCGATCCGCCGGCACCGGCCCGACGTCGTCATCACGTTGAACTGTGACGAGCGCTGGAGCGGAGGTGGCCTGAACATGGCCGACCACCGCCACGTGGGACTCGCCGCCCTCGATGCAATACGCGACGCCGGCAACAGATGGATCTTCGGAGGGACGCACGGTCCGAAGCCGTGGCCGGGTGTCCGCTGTGCGCTCGTCGGCGGTTCGCCGCGGCCGACGCACTTCGTGGACGTCTCCGAGCATCTCGAAAGGGGCATCGCCTCACTCGCCGCGCACACGCGATATCTCGCCCACGTCGGCACCGACCCCCGTGCCTTTCTCACCGGGATCGCGACACAGGCGGGCGCGCGCTGCGGGGTCCGATACGCGACCGAGTTCGAGCTCATCCCGTTCTGACGGCGTTACGATCTGCCGGTGCTGTTGGGCGCGGTCATCGGGTTGCTCGTGGGCGTCGCGCTGTCGGTCTACGTGGCGCGCCTCGATCTTCAGAAGCGGCAGGCCGGCCTCCGCGTGCAGGCGCAGTACCGCGTGTCCCTCGTCGTCGTGCCGGCGATCCTTGCCGGCCTGGGCGCGGCGATCGGTGCCGGCATCGCCCACCTCTGACGCTTCTCGCGCGAGGATGCCGGCATGCCGCTCGGTTGCATCCGGATCGATGCCGACGACTTTGCCCCCGTCGCGATGTCCTGTCTGCGTTGCGGCGCCGAAACCATGCTGCGCTTCGCCGGGCCGTGCCCGGCGTGTGCAGCCGAGCTGCACGAGAAGTTCCGGGCAACGGCGCGTCAGGTCGAAGGGGCCGACTACGAGCCGAAGATGAACGTCACGCCGAACGCGGTGGCACTGAAAGACGACTGAGGCGGTAGCTTCGGGGCGTGACCGCCACCGTTCGCGACTGGGCGACGGTCGATTACTACGGCCTGCTCGGCGTTCCGATCGACGCATCTGCGGACGACATCGCTCGCGCGTTCCGTGCCGCGGCCAAGCGGTCGCATCCTGACGCGACGCACGACCCCTCGGCGGCGGAGCAGTTCAAGGAACTGGCTGCCGCGTATTCGGTGCTCTCGAACCGGCGTACCCGTCGTGACTACGACAGCGTGCGTGCCGAGCGCAGGCCGGCGGTCGCCGTGCGGTCGGTGCCGAGGGCGGCATCTCCGCCGTCGACGCGCTGGACGCGCCGGCGTGCCTGGATCGCCCTGATCGGCGGCATCGTGATCACCCTGCTCGGGATAAGTGCGTCATACCTCACGTGGTACCTGCGCGACCGCGACGCAGCACAGAGAGGGCGATTCGTGCCCGTCGCTGCGCTGCGGGTCGACAACGGTGACATTGCGTTCGATACGAGGGACGGTCGGCATGTCGTCGTGCCCGAGCCCCGCCAGCACGGCGAGGGAACCTCGACGGGCACGACCGTCGACGTGCGTTACGACCCCGCGAACCCCAGGCACGTCGTGCTGGATGCAAGCACCTTCGGCCGCGACATCACACTCGCGATCGTTGCCATCAAGCTGCTGGTCGGCGGTCCGGTGTTCGCCGTGCTCGGCGCGCGCCACCTTCGCGGGTCTCGGGTTACAAACGCTCGATGATCGTGACGTTGGCCTGGCCGCCGCCCTCGCACATCGTCTGCAGGCCGTAGCGGCCACCCGTGCGCTCGAGCTCGTGCAACAGTGTGGTCATGAGGCGCGCGCCGGTGGCGCCGAGCGGGTGACCGAGCGCGATCGCGCCGCCGTTCACGTTCACCTTGGCCAAATCGGCGCCGGATTCCTTCTGCCACGCGAGCACTACGGAGGCGAACGCCTCGTTGATCTCGACAAGATCGATCTCGTCGAGCGTCATCCCGGTCTTCTTCAGTGCGTGCGCGGTGGCCGGGATCGGCGCGGTGAGCATCCACACCGGGTCGGCCCCGCGCACCGAGAGATGGTGAATGCGCGCGCGCGGCGTCAAACCGTGAGAGCGCACCGCGGTCTCGCTCGCGATCAGCAACGCCGCCGAGGCATCCGAGATCTGTGACGACACGGCCGCGGTCAGACGGCCACCCTCGACGAGCGTCGGGAGCGAGCGGATCTTCGCAAGGTTCGGCTCGCGCGGTCCCTCGTCGCGCGTGACGCCTTCGAGCGGCACGATCTCGCGCTCGAATCGTCCCTCGGCGCCGGCCCGGAGCGCGCGCTCGTGTGACTCGACCGCGAACTCCTCCATGTCGTCGCGAGTGATGTGCCACTTGTCGGCGATCATCTCGGCGCTGCGGAACTGTGAGACCTCCTGGGTGCCGTACCGCGCCTCCCACCCCGGTGAGCCGGAGAACGGGTCGGTGAAGCCGTACTGCTCGCCGGCGAGCATCGCCGCGCTGATCGGGATCGCGCTCATGTTCTGCACGCCGCCCGCGACGACGAGGTCGGCGGTCCCCGACATGACCGCCTGCGCGGCGAAGTGCACTGCCTGTTGCGACGAGCCGCATTGCCGGTCGACGGTCGTGCCCGGCACCTCGTCGGAGTAGCCGGCGACGAGCCAGCACGTGCGCGCAATGTCGCCGGCCTGCGGGCCGATCGTGTCGACGCACCCGAACACGACGTCGTCCACTGCGGCGGGATCGACATCGGCCCGTTCGATCAGCGCACGGATCGAATGAGCGCCGAGATCCGCGGGATGCACCTTCGCCAGACCACCGTTGCGCTTTCCGACAGGAGAGCGGACGGCGTCGATCACATAAGCATCCATGCGGTCAGACTAAAGGATCGCGTTTGCGACGCGATTCCGATGGAAGCGGGCGTCTCCACGCGAGCGCGCCAGCGCCCATGCCCGCTTCATGTACAGGTGCAGGTCGTACTCGGTCGTGTAGCCGATGGCGCCGTGGCACTGGAGCGCGGCACGCGCCGTGAGCAAGGCGGTATCTGCGGCCTTCGCCATCGCCATGCTGACGTGCGTCGCATCGAGGGTTGCCGCAGACCGGTACACGAGCGGTCGCGCGAACTCCAGCGCGATGCGAGCGTCCGCGAGGTGGTGCTTGACGGCCTGGAAGGAGCCCACCGGCACACCGAACTGCCTGCGCTCCTTCACGTATTCGGCGGTCAGATCCAGCATGCGATCGGTGAGACCGCACAGCTGCGCGGCCGTGCCGCAGACGAGGCGCACGTAGGCATCCGTGATTCCGGTGCCGGCCGGCAGCGCCGGTCCACGCACCTCGAAGAGCCGACGCGCGCCGTCGACGGAAATACGCGGCAGCAGGGTGGCGGTCGCAGGATCGAAGCGGCCGTCCGCGGTGATGATGACGTCGGCGGTGTCGGCCCACGGCACGAGGGCATGTCCCATCGTGAGTGTCAGATCCGCGCGACCCAGGACCGATACCGCTGACGCGGCGGTCTCGACAATGGGCTCGGGCACCGCGTGCCGGCCGGTCTCCTCGAGGATCAGCACGAGATCGACCATCGTGAGCCCGAGGCCGCCCTGCGCTTCGGGGGCCAGCATGCCGACGACCCCCATCTCGCGCAGCTTCTCCCACAAGCCCGGAACGCGACCGGTGTCGTTGGTCCACGCCTCTCGTACGTGTTGCGGCGTGCACTCCTTCTCCAAGAGGTCGCGAACTGCGTCGCGGAACGCGAGCTGGTCGTCGGTGAAGGCGAAGCGCATCTACTTCCTCGGCAATCCGAGCACCCGCTCGGCGATCACGTTGCGCTGGATCTCGTTGGTGCCCGCATAGATGGGGCCCGCGAGCGCGAACTCATAGCCCTTCATCCACGCGGCATCGGCGCCGTCCACGAGCTCGGCGTGCGTCGCGAGCAGATCGAGCGCGAGCTCGTGCAACCGCACGTCGAGCTCCGACCAGAACACTTTCACCATCGACGACTCCGGTCCCGTGCGCGCGCCTTCGACGATCCTGGTCACCGTCCAGAACGTCTGCCAGCGGTATGCCTCGGCGTCGATGTATGCCGCGACCACACGGTCGCGTAGCTGCGGTTCGTCGCCGCACGAGTGGTACAGCTCGATCAACCGCTGGGCGGTCGCGAGGAAGCGGCCGGGTGAACGCAGCGTGAGCCCGCGTTCCGAGCCCGTCGTCGCCATTGCAACGGCCCATCCCTCGCCGGGCGTGCCCAGCACGTCCGCGTCGGCGACGAAGACGTTGTCGAAGAACACCTCGGCGAAGCCCTCGTCGCCGTCGAGGCGCTCGACGCCGCGCACGGTGACGCCCGGCGACGCGAGGTCCACGAGGAAGTACGTGAGGCCACGGTGCCGTTCGGCGTCGGGGTCGCTGCGGAACAAACCGAAGAGATGCGTACAGAAGGCGCCGCGAGTCGTCCATGTCTTCTGGCCGAACAAGCGCCAGCCGCCCGCGCCGTCGTCACGCACTGCCCTGCTCTGGATTCCCGCGAGATCGCTGCCCGCGTTGGGCTCGGACCATCCCTGGCACCATGTCTGCTCGCCGGACGCCATCTTCGGGAGAATGCGGTCCTTCTGTTCGTCGGTGCCGAACTCGAAGATCGTCGGCGCGAGCAGGAAGATGCCGTTCTGCGTGACGCACTGGGGCGCACCGGCGCGGTAGTACTCCTCCTCGAAGAGCAGCCACTCCCACAGGCTCGCGTCGCGGCCACCGTATTGCGCCGGCCACGACACCACTGCATAACGCGCGTCGAACAGCATGCGCTCCCACACGAGATGCGCCTCGAATCCGGCGCGGGTGTCGCCGGAGGGAAGGGTCGGACCGGGCACGTGCGCTTCGAGCCACGCACGGCACTCGGCGCGGAACTGTTCCTCGGCGGGGCTGAACGCCAGGTCCATACGGTGGGCGGAGCGTACCGTGGCAGAAATCGTCCGGTCATTGGCATTGCTGCCACCCCCGGAAGCGCCCACAATGACGAGGTGGCTCCCAGGATCGTGTTCGTCACATATCCGCGCATCACCGCGCTCGACCTCGTCGGCCCGCACGAGGTGTTCGCCGCGGCCGGCGGCTACGACACCGTGATCGCGGCATCCGAGGCAGGTGTGGTCCGCTCGACGCGTGGTCCGGGGATCGTGGCGGACCGGCCCTTGACCTCGGTGCGGGGACCGATCGACACGCTGATCGTCGTGGGTGGCATCGGCGCCTTCGACGCGGCCGCGGACCCGCTCCTGGTGCAGACGGTGCAGCGCCTCGCCGGTCGAAGCCGCCGGGTCGCATCGGTGTGCACCGGGACGTTCGTGCTCGCGGCCGCCGGCGTGCTCGACGGCAAGCGGGCCACGACCCACTGGGGTGCATGTGAGCACCTCGCGCGGCGTCACCCCGAGATCACCGTGGAACGCGACCCGATCTTCGTGCGGGACGGCGACGTGTGGACGTCGGCAGGGGTCACGGCGGGAATGGATCTCGCGCTTGCACTCGTCGCGGATGACCGGGGGCGCGACGTGGCGCTGCGCGTCGCCCGTCAACTGGTCATGTACGTGCAGCGACCGGGTGGCCAGGCGCAGTTCAGCGCGCAACTCGCCGCACAGCCGGCAGCCCGCGATCCGCTGCGGGAGCTCCAGGCGTGGATCAACGAGCATCCGGAAGCCGACCATGCCGTCCGACGGTTGGCTGACCGGGTTGCGATGAGTCCGCGCCACTTCGCGCGCGTCTTCCGTGCCGAGGTCGGTTGCACGCCGGGCCAGTACGTCGAGCGGGTGCGGCTGGAGGTCGCGCGCCGCCTGCTGGAGACAACGTCGCTGCCGGTCGAGGAGATCGCGCGCGATTGCGGATTCGGCACCGTCGAGACCCTCCGCCGAGCGTTCGGGCGCCGCGTGGGCGCGAGCCCGAGCGACTACCGCGATCGATTCCGTTCCCTGCAATCTGCCTGACGGCCACGAAGGAGCACACTGTGGACATTGTTTGCCTGCTGTTCGACGGCATCACGGCGCTCGACATCATCGGCCCGTACGAGACCCTGCAACGCCTTCCTGATGTGAACGTCAAATTCGTCGCACGGGAGAAGGGCCCGGTGCGGACGGACAACGGGTTTCTCGCGTTGGTCGCCGACTATTCGCTCGACGAGGTGACGAGTGCCGACGTGCTCGTCGTCCCGGGTGGCTTCGCCACCGTCGCCCTCGAGACCGACGTTCGGTTGCTGGAGTGGATCCGCACGATCGACGCGACGAGCACGTGGACGACGTCGGTGTGCACCGGCTCGTTGCTGCTCGCGGCCGCCGGCTTGCTCGAGGGCAAGGAGGCAACGTCGCATTGGGGTTCGGTCGACCGCTTGAAGGAATACGGCGCGATCCCGACGGGCCGCCGGGTGGTCGAGGAGGGCAAGATCATCACCGCGGCAGGTGTCTCCTCGGGGATTGACATGGGGTTGACCCTCGCTGCCCACATCGCCGGCGACGAGTTCGCGCAGGCGATCCAGCTCGGCATCGAGTACGACCCGCAGCCCCCGTTCGACGCCGGGGCACCCGACAAGGCGCCGCAGCAGGTGATCGAGCGGCTCGTCGCCATGTACGCCGAACGCTTGTAGAGCTGCTCGGCACCCGATTTCGGGCCGTCGGCGCTTCTGTGGATGTCATGCGGAGGTATTGCCGAACGATCGAAGATGTATTACAACCAGGACCCATGGCGGCTGACGAGAATGCCGAGCTTGACGCCTCGGGCGCGGAGGGGTTGCGGTGGTCCGTGCGGGCTGCGGCCGACGAGATCGACGTTGCGATCGCCGGCGAGATCGACATCGCGAGCGCCGGTCCGTTGACGGGGGCGCTCACCCAGGTCCTCCAGAGGAAGCCGGTCGTGGTGACGATAGACCTCGCCGCGGTGTCGTTCCTTGATTCCAGCGGCATCCGCTGCCTTTTGGACGCTTCGAAGCGGGCCGAATCGGTCGGCAGCCATCTGGTCGTTCGCAACCCGACGCCGATGGTGTTGCGGGTGATGGAGATGTGCGCCGTCGACCATCTGTTGCTGGCGAACGGCAGGACCGACGGTGACGGAGCACGCGTCGACGCGCATGTCGCCGACGCGCAGATCGAGAGCGAGCCCCGGGCGTCGGACGATGCCTGACCACGGCCTCTACAGCATCGGAGCGCTCGCACGCATGCTCGGCATGGCCCCGACGACGCTTCGGTCCTGGGAGGAGCGTTACGGCGTCGTGGTTCCCGAGCGGACCGCAGGATCACAGCGCCTCTACTCCCGTGACCACCTCGACCAGCTCCGGTTCGTGTGCCGGCAAATGGCGCTGGGACTGAGCGCCGCCGACGCGCACCGCACGCTCGCCGAGCGCCTCGCCACGGGCACTGCTCGATTCGCCGGCGACGCAGACGAAGCCGCCGAACGGACCATCTTGGTCGTGGAACGCGATCCGTACGCCGCGGATCTCGAGGAGTACTTCCTGCGCACCGAGGG
>DASQHW010000343.1:0-2143 GCA_035631895.1 Acidimicrobiia bacterium
ACCCGCCGATACCACGCAAACGCCTTCACCACATCATGCTGCGCCTTGTTCGGCGCCACCCGACCCACGAACAACCACCGCGCCCCAACCCCACCAACTCCCCCGCATTGAACGCCGAATCCGCCAACGCCAACGACGTCACCTTCGCAAGACGTGCGAGCTGCCGCCGGCCGGCGGTCAGCTCGACGAAAACCTCGGGTCGCCACGCGGCGAAGTACTCGGGCGGCGTGAGGTTGTGATAATCGACGAGCTTGGGCTCGGGTCGATCGAGCACGAACTCACCGACCGGTGAACCGAACGACGAGTGGTACAGGAGGTATCGATCGCGCCGCGGCGGCATGCGAGCCAGATCTGTGTACGGCCGCGCGCGTTCGGCGAGCTGCGGCTCGATGTGGCCCGCGTAGATGGTGGTCTCGACCCCCGCAGTGCGGAGCGCATCGTCGATCCCCAGCACGTGGCCACCGATCGCGTCCCGCGACGCCAATGACGGCACGACCTGGACGATTGACGTCGTCACGCCGAGAGGTCGAGCTCGTTCGGCTCCGCGGGCCGTTCGGCGATGACGGCGAACGCTGCGGGCGGGAACAGCAGCGGTTCGATCGCGTCGAGCGCGGCAGCGACGTCCGGCGACAGCGTCGATCGCGCCTCGAAGCCCGGCCGCACGCCGTCATGGTGTTCGACCGCGCAAAATCCGAGCTCGTCGATGAGGTGCGTCCAGGTCTCCGGGTGGAGGGGGCGCCCGAACGTGAGATCCCCCGTGACCGGATCGCCGTGCAACATCCAATGCAGCGGGTGCGACCCGAGCACCACCAGCCTCCCGCCGGGCGCCAGCACGCGCATCGCGTGCTTCGCCAGCTCGAGCTGATCGCCCAACGCGAAGCGGTCGACACAGCCGCTCAACACGAGACCGCCGAGCGCGCCCTGCGGCAACGCGCGGAGATGCTCGAGCGCACCGGTCGTTCGCGTCTCCACGCCTGCGCTGTCGGACACCGCACCCGCGTCGTCCCGTGGATCCACGCCGTACGCATCGATCCCCGCCTCGTTGAGCGCGACGACGAGCGCTCCGTTCCCCGACTCTGCATGCAGGACGCGTCCGGGTCGGGCCGCGCACCATTGCAATGTCCGGTCGAGCCACGGACCGAGATCGAGGCGGTCGCGTTCGACGCTCAGCACCGCCTCGACGCGCGGGTCGGTGATCGGAAGGCGATGTTCCAGCGCGACGACACGATCGGTCAGCAGCCGGAGTGCGCGAAGCGTCGAGTACGCAAATGCCTGTACCTGACCGGCAAAGAAGTGGAACTGCCAGCCGACCGCGCGTTGCAGACCCCGCTTGACGAGCGCGCCGCCGCGGATGTTCGAGGCGGTCGGCGCGGCCACGTCGAAGCCGGCAATGCGCTCGGTCTGGGCCAGTACCGCCTCCACGGAGTCGAAGCGCGCACCGACCGGAGCGATCGCTTCGAAGAGCGCGTCGAGCTCCCGCTCGTACGTCGCCGGGATCTCGCCCGCGCGGCGCCGCGCCCGCGCTTCGCGCTCGATCTCTGCCACGGCGGCACGAACGTCGGGCGGATCGAGCGGCCGGGCGTCTCCGTCGGGCTCGGACGCGTCCACCGCGGCAGGCTACAGCGCACCCATCGACGCCCTCGGCTTTGTCGTCGACCGGAGCGGCTACATTCGTCGCCATGTCGACCAACCACCGATCGGTCGCGTCGACAGCACGCGGCGGCTTGTCGGGGCATCTCCGAAAGGGCGCCAAGCGCGCGGCTGAGCCACTGCTCGCACGCGTCGAGCGTTGGATGGCGCGCCGAATCGTCGAGACGGTTCGCCAAGAGCTCGCGGAGACGCGCGAGGAGCTGAGCGCGGATCTCGCAACGCTCGTCGAGCTGACCGTGGAGCTCGAACGCATCGCCGCACGACTCGAAGCAACGGGCGCACGCGACACCGCGTGAGCATCGTCCTGGATGTCCAAGCGCTGCAGAGTGAGGCGCACGCGACTCGCGGTATAGGCCGCTACGCGGGCGAGCTCGCAGCCGCGCTGCTCGACGCGGGCGCGCCGGTGCACACGTTCGCATGCAACCCGGCGGTTGCGCCTGCCACTCCCGAAGTGGTTCCCGAACCCGTACGCGCCTCCGGACTGATGGCATGG